>JBDTRM010000108.1:0-52787 GCA_039931675.1 Bacteroidia bacterium
CTGCATCGCGATTGTTATTGTATGATTGATTTTTTGAAATCCTCTTGTTGTAATTAACCAGATTCAAAATATTGCCGATTGGAAGACTGATATTGTTATTTTGTGCAAAGCTCTCCTGAAACTCTAAAGCAATTGAGCAAGTCATAAAAAATATTGAAACGATTATTTTTAATACGGTTTTCATTTTTATTTGATTTGGTAATTCAAAAGTAATTTAATTTAACGGAGATCAAATTTGGCAACCCTTGAATCTTTATCCAATATTTTATATTTTAATACTTTCGCCCGCTATTAATTAAAACGATAACAAAAATTAAATTATTAAAATAAGCAGCAATTATGAGTACAGACACAGCCGCAGCAGGCAATAGCAAAGTATATTTTGACATGAATGCCGGTGGCGAAAAAATCGGTCGTATTGTTTTTGAACTATTCAACGATGTAACTCCGATAACCGCAGAAAACTTTCGCGCATTATGCACAGGTGAAAAAGGATTTGGTTATAAAGGTTCACCGTTTCACCGCGTCATTAAGGACTTTATGTGCCAGGGTGGAGACTTTACAAATCAAAACGGAACCGGTGGCAAAAGCATTTATGGTGACAAATTCAAAGACGAGAATTTTATTTTAAGACACGATACTCCGGGTTTGCTTTCAATGGCCAATGCAGGATCAAACACAAACGGTTCGCAGTTTTTTATTACAACCATTGTTACATCATGGCTTGATGGAAAACATGTAGTATTCGGTAAAGTGATTGAAGGAATGGATATTGTTAAAAAAATTGAAACCCTTGGAAGTCAAAACGGTGCTACTTCTAAAAAAATTATTGTTGAAGATTGTGGTGAGTTGAAATAAAATGTTGAATATGTAAGATTGAAATAATTTTAAAAATGGTTGGTGTTTCGCCAACCATTTTTTTATTGATGAAAAAGTTCAAATAAACTTCAGTGCGAATAATAACATGGAACTGTAATATGGCATTTCGTAAGAAAGCCGATTTCATTTTGGCTTATAAGCCTGATATTCTCATTGTGCCCGAATGTGAACATCCTGATAAATTGAAATTCAATAGCGGAACACCTATACCGACTGATGTTTTTTGGTTTGGCTCTAACCTAAACAAAGGGCTTGGAGTTTTTTCTTACAGCGATTACAAATTTAAATTGCATCGCAGCCACAATCCCGAATTGAAAAATATTTTACCGCTTTCTGTTAAGAACGGCAAAGAGAGTTTTACACTGTTTGCAGTCTGGGCATACAATCCCAACGACCCTGACGGAACTTACGTAACACAGGTTTGGAAGGCGCTTCAGCACTACAAGAATTTACTTAAAGGCAAGCGAACAATTTTAGCAGGCGACTTTAACAGCAATACCATTTGGGATAAACCAAGACGCGAAGGCAATCATACAACTGTTGTAGAAAAGTTAGCAGCGAAAAATATTCACAGTGTTTATCATAAATTTTTCGAACAGGAACAGGGAAAGGAAATTCATCCCACATTTTATTTATACAAAAATGAAGCAAAACCGTATCACCTTGATTATTGTTTTGCATCATCAGACTTCATAGAAAAAATAACAGATGTGCAGGTTGGTGATTATCTGAGCTGGCGCCCGCACAGCGACCATGCACCGTTGATTGTTACGTTTGAAAGTGGCGCTCCATTCGTCATTCAGGAGGAACCTTGTTGAAGTTTAGTACAAATCATGTTTTGAAAGAAAAATCCTACTAAGGATTAACAAGGTTCCTCCTGAATGACGCCATCTCTCCCTCATCATCAATAAAGAAAATATACATTGTCAATTATAAATTTCATTAATTTGATTTTGAAAACCAAAGGAATAGAACAGGGGAAATAAAATCAGTAATAAAAGAGCTTGCAGCCGAAGGCTTAAAGCTCACAGAAAATAAAATGACAAACGCTTTCACAGTTGATTTTGAAGATTGGTATCATGGCATTGAATTGCCTTATGCTGATTGGCATAAGTATGAAAGGCGCATTGAAAAAGGTTTTTATAAAGTGTTTGAGTTATTGCAAAAACATAATGTAAAAGCAACTTTTTTTACGTTGGGTTGGGTGGCTAAGGAATATCCGAACTTAGTAAAAGAACTGTCCAATGCAGGTCATGAGTTGGCTTCGCATGGTTACTCGCATGAGAAGGTTTACAATCTAACACCTCAACAATTCCGTAAAGAAATTGCCGACACCAAAAAAATTATAGAAGACATCACATCTCAACCTTTAGTTGCCTATCGCGCTCCGTTTTTTTCTATAACAGAAAAAAGTTTGTGGGCTTTAGAAATTTTAGCTGAAGAAGGTCATACGATTGATTGTTCTATTTCGCCAATTAAAACATGGCGTTATGGAATTGCAAATTGTCCTGATGAAATTTTTAATATCATTGAGGCAAACATTATTGAGTTCCCTGTTTCTGCATTTAAAAGATTTACAAAACGATGGGCAATCGGTGGCGCGTACTTTAGATTGTTTCCTTACAATTTCACAAGTTCGGGAATCAGTATAAGAAGCAGTCATGGCTCTTACAACATGTTCTACATTCATCCGTGGGAGTACGATCCTGAACATCCGAAAGTAAAGATGGAGCGCAAAGCGCAGTTCACGCATTACACGCATCTTTCAAAAACAATTCCCAATACAGAAAAACTTTTAAGTCATTTTAAGTTTGACACAGTAAGCAACGTAGTAAAAAATTGTAAGCAACATCATGGCATCAGAGACATCAGCATTAAAGTTTTGCAAAGCTGAAGAAAAAGATTTTGAGCAGTTAATGAATGTTGTTGCAAAAGTTTTGCGCGATGGTGATTCATTGCATGCAGAAAAGTATGATATGAATAAGTGGCGATGGAAATATTATGTGATGGCATATTCCGAGCCCCGAATTTATATTTGTAAAGAAGGCGAAGAAATTATCGGTTATTATCATTGTCCTGTTTATCGCGGAACTGTGAATGGTGTTGCAAAGAAATTTGCAATGGTGCAGGATGTAGGCATGAGCGAAGCTGCGCGTGGCAAAGGTGTTTTCAGCAAGCTGGCAACTTATGCTACCAATGATTTAAAAAGCAGCGACATTAATGTGCTTTATACTTTTCCGAATGATAAAAGCATTCACACATTTATTAAGTACAACGGCTATTCAAAAATTCAAACACTAAGCACATTTATTCTTCCTGTAAAATTCGGAAACATCATCGCAGCAAAAATTAAATTATTAGGAATTGAAAAATTAATCGGTGGTGTGATGGATGGGGTTTACAGTTTGAAAACTCCTTCATTAAAAAATAAATTCAGCATTAAGCTTGAAGAAAAAATAACACCTGAAATTGTTGAAGTGTTTTTAGATTTCGGAAAACGTTTTAAAATCACACTCACACGCGATTATGATTATCTCCATTGGCGTTTCGAACAAAAACCTCATGGCAAACATTATTTCTTTACAGCAAGTGAAGGAGAAAAAATTGTTGCAGTTGCAGTCATTTCAGTTGAAGATTTGCTTGGAAGCAAAGCCGCTGTGATTATTGATTTCGCGGTGCGTGGAGATAATGATGAAGCCTTCGCACAACTCATTAATCATATAAGGAAAAATTATAAAAATTATTTTGATGAACCGATTGGAATGTTCTACACATCAACAATAAGTAATAACGAAACGCTATTTAAAAAAGCAGGCTTTATAAAAATTCCTGAAAGAATTAATCCCCGCGCATTACATTTGCTCGGCAACAATGTAAGTGAAAATGAAAATGTGCTTGATGCAGGCAATTGGAATATCACTTTAAGTGAATGGGACGTGCTATAAGGTTTATCGTTTGAAGTGTTTGGTTTTAGTTTTTCAGTTTCTTGTTTCAGTTTCGATTTCTTCAGAGAAAAAACTCAAAAAATATTACTTTCGGAAATCCACGATAGCTATCGGGATTCAACTTTCCGAAAGTTTAACTCGCAAATATTTTTAATAACAATTCTAAATGTTCAAAATACACCAAGACATAACTCAAGCAGAAACTTTGCCTTCATCATTTTATAATGATGCGCAGTATTTTCAATTGAGTAAAGAAAAAATATTTGAACGCACCTGGCAGTTTATTGGCGATGTTGATGAATTGAAATTAGCTGAACAAAATTTTCCGCTCACTTTATTGCCTGGTTTTTTAGATGAACCTATTTTGCTGACTCGCGATAAGCAAGACAATTTGCATTGCATAAGTAACGTTTGCACACACAGAGGGAATATTTTGGTTGAGCATTCCTGCAATCAATCACAAATCCGATGCCGATATCACGGACGTAAATTTAATCTTGAAGGAAATTTTATTTCAATGCCTGAGTTTGAAGGTGTACAAAATTTTCCATCACCAAAAGATAATTTACCGAAAGTTCCTTTTGCGCAATTTGAAAAATTCTTGTTCGCATCTGTTAACCCATTTATGCAATTAAAGGATTGCATTGCTGAAATGAAATCGCGTTTATCATGGATGAATATGAAAGATTTAAAACTCAATCAAAATCTTTCGCGCGATTATTTAGTGAAAGCTAACTGGGCTTTATACTGTGAAAATTACCTTGAAGGATTTCACATTCCCTTTGTTCACAATGCATTGAACAAGATGATTGATTACGGAAGTTATGCAACAGAATTGTATCGCTATGCAAGTTTACAGATAGGTTATTCAAAAGATGCTGAACATGTTTTTGATTTACCTGGATCATCATCTGACTATGGAAAAAATATTGCTGCTTATTACTATTGGATTTTTCCAAATATGATGTTCAACTTTTATCCGTGGGGAGTTTCTGTAAACATTATAAAACCGATGTCACCAAATCTTACAAAAGTTTCTTTTATTACTTATGTAAGTGATGAAAGTAAATTGGGCGATGGGGCAGGGGCGGCTTTAGATAAAGTGGAGCGCGAGGATGAAGCCATAGTTGAAAATGTTCAGCGTGGTGTGCGTTCAAAATTTTATAACACGGGGCGTTACTCACCAACACGCGAAACTGGAACACATCACTTTCACAGGTTGATTGCAGAATTTATGAATTATTGACGATTGACAGTTGCTTCTTGCTTCTTGCTTCTTACTTCCTAAATTTATTTATCTTTCACCACTTAAAATAAAATCATACATCAATAAAAAATTAAAACAGATGAATATTAGAAATCTTACAACCACTTTATTTATTGCAGCTATCGGATTCAATTCTACAGCACTAAAAGCACAAGACAAAATCAGTGAGGGCAAAGCAGTTTTTACGCTTGAATTTCCTACAGAGGGAATGGATGAGCAATACAAAGCAATGATGCCAACTGAAAGCACCATTTATTTTAAAGGTTCAAAGTCGCGCTCTGAAACAACAATGGCTATGATGAACATGGTGAGCATTACCGATTCGAAAGAAAAAACAATGATTACGCTGATGGATATGATGGGAAAGAAAACCGCCATGAAAACCGATCTCGACAAAGCTGTAGGAAAGGCAAAAACTGACGATTATAAAATTGAAACTACTACTGAAACTATGAAAATTGCCGGTTACGAATGCACTAAAGTAATAGCAACTAACAAGGATGGTGATAAAGTTGAATTATGGGTTACAAAGGACATACAGGCACAAAACTCAGGTAGTATCCTGTTTAAAGGCTTAGAGGGTTTCCCGATGAAGTACGAAGTTGCAGTGCCAAACATGGAAGGCAAAATGAAAATGGAATGTAAATCAATAACTGCTGAAAAAGTAAGTGATGATAAATTTACAATTCCTGAAGGCTATGAAATCAAAACACAGGAAGAACTTAAAAAAGAATATGGTGGTAAATAGTTTATAATCTATCGCTAATGGAAAAGGGACACTGAAATATTCAATGTCCCTTTTTACTTTTCAGTAGTTTTAAGAAAATAAGCTGTAGGAAATTAATCATGCATGCCAGGAGTATGCGCATGTCCGTGTTCAAGCTCATCTGTAGTGGCTTCGCGAACTTCTATTACTTCACCTTTAAAATGCAATTGCTGCCCAGCCAGCGGATGATTGAAATCTAAAATAACATGATCATTTTCAATAATAACCACTTTGCCGTTAAGCGAGTTGCCTTCATTATCGCGCATCGGTAATACGTTACCTACTTTTAATATTTCATAATCAACAACACCTTCCACTTTAAAAACATCAAGCGGAACGCTAACAATAGCGTCTGCATCCACAGTTCCATAAGCTTCTTCGGGTAAAATTGAAAATGCGAATTTATCGCCAAGACTTAACCCTGCAATTTGTTCTTCAAATTTCGGTATCATACTTCCGGTTCCGCATAGAAAAGTCAGCGGATTATCAATGTTAGCAGTTTCAACAAATTTCTTTTCATCGCTGCCTTTGCTGCTGTGCAATTCATAAGTTACCGAAACTACTTTGTTTGATGCTATCTTCATGTGTTATCAATTTTGTTTTAAAAGGTCAGGTAGTTCCGCATTACAAACTTTCTTTCCTTTCTGTTAATGATTTATTGCGGGTAATTATGGTGGGCAAAACTAAATTTATTTTCCAAGAAAAATGTTTGTTGCAGGATTTATTTAAAATGAAAGATGCAAAGAGGTTCATGAAACTTTGAACTTCTTTGCATCTTAATAATAAACCAACTGATCTGGTTTTTCTGAGATTAAGCTTCCACCAACACTTGTTTCACTAACTGAATTTCACAATTAATTCTCACTTCTTCACTAACCAAAAGGCCACCTGCTTCTAATGCTGCATTCCAGTTTAAGCCCCAGTCCTTACGATTAAATTTTCCTGTAACTGAAAAAGCTGCTTTAATATTGCCCCAGGGATCTTTCATAAGTCCGCCATACTCAACAGATAATTTAACAAGTTTGGTAATATCGTGCATGGTGAGTTGGCCTTGTAATTCAAATTCGCCATTAGCCGTTTTTTCAAACCTGGTGGATACGAATTTAAGTTGTGGAAATTTTTCTGGATCAAAAAAATCTGCAGTTTTAAGATGAGCATCTCTTGATGCATCACCCGTATTTACTGAACCAGTTTCAGCGGTAAATTCAATTTTTGAATTGGTTAAATCATCACCATTCGTTTCCACAGTTGCTTCATACTTATCAAATTTTCCTGAAACATTGGTAAACATCATGTGCTTTACTTTAAAGCCGATTTCTGAGTGTGTTGGGTCTATTACCCATTTTGTAGTTGCCATTTTTTATTTTATTTATGAGTTAATTAATCTGATTAAACATTCATCGGAACATCCATTATTAAGATTTCTGCATCCTGCGATTCAGCTTTGATCGTTATCTTCTCTGTATTCCATATTCCTAAACCATCTCTTGTATTCAGCGAATTTCCTTCAATGGTTACATCACCTTTCAGCACAAAAGCATACACACCGTTACCTGGGTTTTTTATTTTGTAATCAATTGAAAAATCTTTATCGAATTTTCCAAGATGAAACCACGCATCCTGGTGAATCCATACTCCTGCATCATCAGCATTCGGTGAAACTATTTGCTGTAATTTATTATGACGGTCATTGATATTCAGCGTAACCTGGTCGTAGCGTGGCGTCACATTTTTCTTGTTAGGGAATACCCATATCTGTAGAAATTTTACCAGACTGTCTTTGTTCTTATTGTATTCGCTGTGAGTAATTCCTGTGCCGGCACTCAACACCTGTATATCACCATTTTTAATTACAGCAACATTGCCCATGCTGTCTTTATGTTCTAAATCGCCTTCGAGCGGTATGGAAATGATTTCCATATTATCGTGTGGATGTGTGCCGAAGCCCATTCCGGGATCAACGCGATCATCGTTTAACACCCGCAATACACCAAAGTGCATTCGTTCAGGATTATAATAGTTTGCGAAACTGAATGTGTGATGACTATCAAGCCATCCGTGGTTCGCATGACCACGTGTTTCTGCTTTGTGAAGAATTGTGTTTGACATTATTTTTGAATTTGTATTTTGTATATGATTGAAACCTATTATTTCTAATTCCTGTAGTTCATCAACATTGTTCTTTATCAAATTGCCCAATGCTGCTGTTGTTGCAAACATTCCTGTTCCCATCAGCCCTTTACGAAGAAAATCTTTTCTGTCCATGTTTTTGATGCTTTAAAATTATGGTGCAAAGATGCAGTGCATAAATAAACTGTGCATTGAACTAGATTAAGAAATGAAAAAGGAAGAGGCAAGGGGCAAAGAGCAAGAGGCAAAAAAGTAAGGGACAAGATGCAAAGAGCAAGACGTTTATTTAAAAAAACTACATTTATTTGCGTATAATAAAATTAAAGGAAGGAACTATGGCTGCAACACATTTTAAAAATACTACTGTGTATAAATTAAGTTTTAGTCTTGCAATGGAGATTTATGAAATTTCAAAATCATTTCCTAAGGAAGAAAAATATTCTTTGACAGATCAGATAAGGAGATGTACAAGGAGTGTTTCTTCATCAATAGCGGAGGCATATCGAAAACGTCAATACCCGGCACATTTTGTTTCAAAGATTTCTGATGCCGACATGGAGAATGCAGAAACATCTGTTTGGTTAGATTTTTCTTTAGCCTGCACCTATATTCAAAAAGAAATACATGGACAATTGATTGCTAAAAATGATGAGATCGGGAGGCTGTTAAATCACATGATTCAAAACCCCGGTAAATACTAATTCTATTTATCTTCAAATTCATATGCAGATTTCTTTTTTGTTTTTTTCTTTTTGCCTCTTGCCCCTTGCTATTTGCCTCTTGTTACCTTCGCGCGTATCTTACTCAGAAACTCAGGAGATATTCCTAAATACGATGCAATAAAATGTTGCGGAACTCTTTGAGGGATGGTTGGATATTTTTCTAAAAACTCCAGGTATCTTTCCTGTGCAGGTTTTGCAATATTATTTATCAAACGATTTTGTGTTGCTGATAGATTGCGTTGGATCATCATTCTGAAAACCCTTTCAAACTTCGGAACCTTAAAAAGTAAATCTTCTTTAGTTTGTGGGGTTAGAATCAGCAATTCACAATCTTCCAATGTTTCAATGAATAGTTTAGATGGTGTTTGTTCATTAAAACTTGCAATATCGCTTACCCACCAATCTTCAATTCCCAATTGCAGAATCACTTCAAATCCATTGATATCAATGTAATAAGTGCGGATACAACCTTTTACAATATAGGCTTCCAAATTGCAAACTTCACCTTCCTGCAACAGGAATGTTTTTTTAGTAACGGATTTATGCTGTAACAGCAAATCGAAAATTTCTAATTCCTCTTTAGAGAAAGTAATGCATTTGGTTACATATTTATTGATCTGTTCAAACATGATTTAGCAATTGAATTGAGCAAAGCTAAATTTATTGTTTGAGTGTTATGAAATGTTGTGAGGGCTCAAGTAAACACAAAAAAAATGGGATAGTTTTTTACGCCATCCCATCTTTTTTGATTTTAATTTAAGTTAAAACATTCTCCTTTTGATGAAAAATACACCGGCACCAAGCAGCAGAACAGAGAAAGAAATTAAACCCCATTCACCAAGTGTAGGGATAGCCACAATAGCAGGTCCATCAAGTATTACTTCAGTAGGACCAGACAGAGCCGGCATCCAGGTTTGACCACCGTCAACACTAAGTTCAGTAAAGACATCAAAGAAACTGCTGAATCCGTATTCGCCTCCTGTGAGAGGTCTGATTTCAGTTTCCCCCAAACTTTGCAAGGTAGGGCTCTCGCGAATCATTACCCCGGGTGGTAAAGAGCCACCCGATAGATTTAACAACTGCATTTCAGTTTGGTAATGCTCTACAGGTCCGGCATTACCTACATTATGTACTACAACTACAACCGGACCAAAGGCTGTCATGGGTTGCCAGGGTCCTGAAGGTCCGTTATTTGATAATTCAAACTGGATATTACCTGTGAAGTTATAGGTTTGGAAGTTAGGAAAAGATGGTGGAGGAGCAATCGGTGACCAGCCTGTATGTACAATGTTTCGGATTGCGATATTGAAAGGATAATTAGTTGGAATTAATGGTATAGATTTATATGGACCCTGTGGGGGCAGCAGCGTGCCCACTTTCTTTACTTCCTTTACCGGTGAGGTAACAGTTGTGGATGTGCCAGTGCCGTCAATTCCCCACCTGGTTGGACCGGTCAATGAATCTTTCCATCGTGTAAGGTCTTCAGTATAAGCTGTAACAGGGATTCCTCCAAGACATTCAGAAAGCTTTTTAAGAAAGGCTGCACCTGCAGCACCTTTTCCAGTACTACAAGAAATCAGAGTGAGAGACTTTATTTTGCCTTTTAGGGCACATATTGCAGCTAAGTTGGCAGCATCGGCTTCACTAATGTTATTTCCGTTAATGCTTATACCACCGGGGAATCCATGATCAACAATTGTAACATCAATTTGTCCTGCTCCGGCAGCAGCAGCAATTGCTGCTGCTAAGGCTGCAACCGAATTAACAACCGTTGATCCCGGAAATCTAAGTGTTGGTTCTGTATCTGATCCTTCAAACGCATGAGTAGGCACCGGGCATGGAAATTCCGTTGGAGCTCCCCCGGCAGCGCATGTTTGTAATTTTTCTGCAAGAACTAATACCTGTAGGGTATCATTGTTTCCGCTAAGCCTGTTAACACGCACCATGTACACGCCTCCACGGTTGAAAGTAATTTGACCTGTTCCTGCACCGGCATCAACGCAAGCCGTATAGTGAGTGCCCGGTACATAATTGGCAACAGGGTTTAACATAACAGGTGGTAAAATCTTTATACCTGTAACCGGATCTCCGCCATTACTGAAAGGCAGATTTCCCAAACCTCCAAGATTAATCACGGTGTGGACCCCGTAAATTATCTCTGAACTACTCATCTGCATCTGAGCAGGAGTTAATGTAATACATTGTGATTTCATAATTGTTGGTTTGAACAACATGACAAGGATGGCAATACTAATTCGTATTGCATTCTTAATTTTGAGAATGGGGTAATTTTTTTTCATAATACTTGAGTTTTAGTTTGTTATTAATATTGTTATAATGGGGTAATACGTATTAAATTCCTGATTTAATAACATACAATATACTCAATATGCCGGTTAGAAGCAAATCTTAAAGATGCGGGTTAAAAGTGCTTCTAAAAGACTCCGAAATATAAATTGAACTTTGGAGATATTTAGGATTGTTGAAAACTTTTTTTAAGTAATCGTTCAAAAATTCAAAATGTTTGTTATGACACTCAATTTAAAGTCATCTTCTCTGTGATTTAGCCTGTTTGCAAGCTATTCAGTTTTAGAAACTTAACTCATAATATTTTTGGTGGTTTGAATTCCCTGGTGTATAACATCCTGTCCAATCTCATTTATTATAGATTTTAATTTAAGAGAACCGGGATTTCTACAATAACATCAACTCATCTGGTTTTATTTATTTTGTTGAAAATAAGCTCACGCACAATTTAGGTTTTATAAAACAAAGCATCGGTCCGTCAGGGTCGGTAAAGTAATTGTCCGCCTTCTACTGTTAGATAGAATATGCTAACTTCTTTTCCCTTTTGGATTTAACTTTTTTGCTGCGGTTTTTTTGTTTTGCCAGTTGTAGGTTTCTTAAATGGTTTGCTGATTTTCATAGGTTCAGGTCTTGCGTGTTGTGGCTGGTAAACTCCAAGTTTTCCGCCTCCGGGTAATGTTAATTGCGAGAGCAATCCCCATCCCTGGTTTTGCACTTCACTGCAAACGATTTTAAATTTTGACATTTCAGCGGTGAATTTTTTAATATCATCGCACATTAAATATAACTCGTGCAAATCATTTTCAGAGGCGGGATGAATTGCAACTTCCGAAGGCGGCAAACCAAAGATGAGCCAGCCATCACCCACATCAACATTCGTTAATTTAAGAACATTACGAAAAAATTCACGATCCGCTTTCGGATCAGTACTGTAAATAATTGAGTGCGCACCTGTGATCATAGATTTTAAGTTTTAAATTTTATCATGATTGTTCGGAATCAAATATAAAAACAAAGTGAATTATTTAATTTCCGAAAGCATGCATTAAAAAATTCTTCCAAATCAATTCCCTGATAAATTCTAAGCTATAATTGTCCAATTAACTATGGTATTAATCACAAAAGGAATTACATTAGCCTTCACGATTAATAACCCATTTATCATGAAAACAAAAACTACTTTAAATCTTATTTTATGCATTGCGTTTACATGCCTGATTTCAGAAAGCAAGGCGCAATTTTCTTTCAACATCACCCCAAGTGGACCCACTGACATTTGTTCACCGGGAAGCACATTAAGCGCTTCTGTTGATTCGCCTGATGTTAATGTTATTTACCAATGGTATATAGAAGATTACAGTCAGTATTCATCCTTTTGTAACACTACTCCTACCCCCATTTTTCCTTCAGGTCCTTATGTCTATATTGATCCATGGAACTATCCATTTACCGGGCAATCATGCAGGGTTTATTGCCAGGCATACGATGCAGGAGGAAATTTTAATTACAGCAATGCTTTAAACCTGCGTATTGCCGGTGATCCTATTCCTGTTTGTGTTACCACATATAATAATAATTGCGGCTATGCTGTATTGCAGCCACCCGTTAATTTATGGTACGGATATACTACGTGGTATTTAAACGGTGTGCAGGTAAGCATTAGTGCAACTTCTAATTTTTACAATGCAACGCAGTCAGGTAATTATTACTGTCGCATTCAGACAAATTGCGGATACTCTTACTCAGATACTTTTTATGTGAATATAAATCCACTACCAGTACCAACAGCTGCTGCAAACGGCCCGGTAACATTTTGCCCAGGTGGCAGTGTAACTCTTAACGGAACCACAACGGGTGCAACAAGCTACCTGTGGTTTAAGAACACTGCTTCCACAGGAATAAATACTCCCACATTTGTGGCTAATGCAACAGGAAGTTATTACGTTGTAGTTACCGATGCCAACGGATGCCAGGGCGCTTCAAATACAATTGCCGTAACTGTATTGTCAGGTCAAACCATTACTGTTAGCGACACCGCATTATGCACCGGAGATACAGCAACACTTACTTCATCAAATGCTGCAACTTACCAATGGAAGAAAAACGGTGTCAATATTTCCGGAGCAACTTCGCAGGTTTATAAGGCAACTACTTCCGGAACCTATAAGGTAACAGTTACAGGTTCAACATGCACAGGCACGGCACCACCGGTAAACGTAAAATTTTATGTACTTGCAAATGCTACTGTAACTTTATCAGGCTCACCTGTGTTGTGTTTTGGCGAAGGAGTTTTAATGAGCGTGCCTGCACCGGCCGGGGCATATACTTACCAATGGAAAAGAAATGGCTTGGATATTAATGGTGCTACCGATCCCTATTATTTTACAACAGTGGCCGGAAATTTTAAAGCAGTGGTAACCAATCCCGGTGGCTGCTCCAAGACATCAGCAAATGTATCCATCACTAAACCTGCAGGAACTTTGCCAACCAAAACAATTACGCTGCAACCTAATGCAGCCACCGGAAAGGATGCAATGATAACAGGTTATTTGCCAAGTGGGAATGCTAATTTCGGTACCGATCCTGAATTCAAAGCTGGGGCATGGACTATTGGAGGCGTTCCATTCAGTGAGCGATCGTTGATTGATTTTGATTTATCGCAATTGCCAGCCGGTGCAGCCATTACCAATGCACAGCTTTCATTATATTACAATCCTGCAAGTAATAGTTATGGTCATTCTCATTATGGTGCCAATGCTGCTTATATCAAAAGGATTACTGCTGCATGGAGTGAAAATACAGTTACCTGGAATAACCAGCCGCCAACAGCAACAACGCATCAATTGCTTCTGCCTCAAAGTATCAGTCCAACCCAGGATTACACGAACATGAATGTTACAGATTTATTGAATGACGTATATCACAACCCGGCCACTGGGTATGGGTTGCTATTGCAACTACAGCAGGAAACGATTTATAAGGGTTTGCTGTTTTCATCAAGCGATCATCCTGATTCAACTAAGCATCCTAAATTAGTGATAACTTTTGTAGCTGCCAATATTGCTGCCGCAGGTGCTACAACTATTTGCACTGGTGACAGTGTAAAACTTAGTACTAATGCAGGCACTTATTCTTATCAATGGTATAAGGGAGGAGTTATGATTGCGGGAGCTACATCATCATCGTATTATGCAAAAGCAACGGGTAACTATACTGTGAAGCTTACTAATGGAAATGGTTGCACAGCATCCTCATCAATTTTATTTATTAAAGTAAACCTGCTTCCTGCTGCTGCAATAACAGCATCGGGTGCAACCACTTTTTGTGCAGGCGACAGCGTGGTGCTTACCGCCAATGCGGGTGCAACGCTTACTTACCAGTGGAAGAAAAACAATGCTAACATCAGCGGTGCTACCTCTAAAAACTATTCGGCAAAAACAACGGGTATCTTCAAAGTTGTGGTTACCAATATTAACGGTTGCACCAAACTTTCAAATACCATTGCAGTTAATGTTCCATGCAGAATTGGCGAAACAGCCGGTGAGATTTCAGTCTTTCCAAATCCTGCCAACAGTAACTTTACCCTGCATCTTGATATTTACGAATCGGTTGACTTAGCGATTATTGACATTACCGGTAAAAGAATTCAGGAGTTTAAAAACATAAACTCTAATGATGATTTTATTTTTGGTGATGAATTAACAACCGGGATATACTTTCTTGAAGTTTCATCTCCATCGTTTAATAAAACTATTAAACTGGTTAAAACGGAGTAGGAGGAGTTTGGTTTACGCGGTTTTCAGTTTAAATTTTATTTTCTTGTTTTTGAAATTATAAGTTGAAAAAACCTTGGAAAAGGATAAGGCTTACTGCTTATCCACAACTATTTTTCCCGCATCTATCATAATATCTTTTTGCAAAACCTTATAAAAATAAATGCCGTTGTGGAGCTTTGAGAGATCAATGCGTTTTGCTTTTGCCGATGGATCTAATTCTTCTTTCAAAACTATTTTTCCGGTAACATCAGTAAGCACAAAATTTCCTTTTTCTTTTCCCTGTAATGAATAACTGAGCAGTGTAAATTTGCTCGCGGGATTAGGATAAATATAACTGTTAACCTTATAGGTTGTTTGATTGTTAAAGGAAGTTGAAAGAAGCGGCAACGTAATTTCCCACATGTAAGCGGTATCCTGGTTGTTGCGCACATTCTCAACCACATATATTTTGTTGCCAATTATGCAATCGTCCACAGGCCTGTGAAAACCAGCTACTATGCGTGTGCAGTAAATTTCATAATTATCAATTGCAATATTTTTAATGAGCTTAACATGCACCAAATCTTCTGATGAATCGAGCAGGGTGCCAAGCCCGTTAATACCAAGCCCTGTAGAATCTCCTGCTGATGAGTAGCCAATCATAAAAGCATCGCCCCTTAAATCATTTATGAGCAGGCTGTCATAGTCCATTACCATTCCTACCGGGCAGCGGTGAGGAGTAAATGTGGTCATGGGGCTTCCCATATCACTTGCATCTTTTACTGTTAAATCATTTACATCGCGAAACTTATCAGCATCAGGTCCATAATTTAATGCAGGCGATGTAAAAGTAATCCCCGCAAGTGGTGGCGGAAAAGTGGAATCATTATAAAAATATCCGTTGATGTAAGAGTGTTGCTGCTTATTGATAAAGGCATCAGCAGAAGGATCGTACCCGGGAAATTGTTGCGGGTTAGTATCACCACCCACCGCCCACGGAAAGCCATAATGCCTTCCTTCGCGCAGCCAGTTCAACTCATCAGGATCGTCACGGTCACCTGCATTTTCCAAACCGATAAGGTCACCATCTGCTGTAAAGCTTAATTCAAAACTATTGCGGATGCCGCGGGCAAATATGTAAGGTGCAAGTGATGTACTATCATCGGGCAACAATAAATTAGCTGCACTTGCAGGAATATGGAATATGCAGGTGGTTAGCGGCACATCGCGAACACCGGGATAAATGCCACCGTTGCTTTGCACCTCGCCATGATCGGTGCGTGCCCCGCTGTTAAAATATAATGAATCATGTGTTGGGTTAAAAACCAATCCGCTTAGTCCATGATCGTAAGCTGTGCGGCTTTGCGGATAGGTATCCGTTTGCGCAACAATTGTCCATGCACGCAAACTGTTAGGCTGCAAATCACCACGCACTATTTTGCCCACTGTTGTAGTTGAATCAATTAAAGTATTGCCGATAAGAAACAATGTGCTGTCATCAAATAAAATTCCACGCAGTGAACCTATACCATGATCAGCATCTGTAAATAATAAAGTATCATAAACTCCGGGTGTGCCCAGGTTCTTTACTTCGTAAACCAATCCGCTAAAATTTATCATATACAGATTACCTGTAACGGGATCTTTTGCAATGCCTGAAATGTCTTTGGGAATACTCTTTACGAAACCCACAGTAATATCAGGTCGTAAAGGAACCGGTTGCGATTGACCGTTGCAGATTATGCAGAACAAAAAAAAGAATAAGGCTGCAGGGTAAATTTTTTTCATGGTATTACACCAGGTTAAGTGGATAAATATAGAACAAACTTACTTACAGTTAGAATACCTTGCATTTATTAAAGTGAATCAAGAGTTGAGCCCGATGTCTATTGAGTTGAAATGCCAGTTTTTGCGCCTCATGTTTCAGTAGCTCAGTTACAATAATTTATCGTTTAATTTTCTTTGAGTCTTGCCCATGGAGACACAGAGAAACACGGAGTTGATTTATCTGAACTTTGAGGGGAAGCTACAAAACGATAAGAATTTTTATAAGCAATGAGACACAGTGAACCGCTGCGTGCTTCTCTGTGCCTCTGTGCGACACTAATTTTTCTTTGTGACTTTATTTTTATTCAATCCTTAATTCGTATTATTAGATTACTTTGTAAAAAGTAAGCGCAGAATCCGAATTTAAATTTACAATTGCAGATTCTCAAACAGGATTATATTAAAATGAAAATAAAGAAAAACTTATTTATAGCTTTTGAAGGCATTGACGGAAGCGGAAAAAGTACTCAGGTAAAGCTTTTGAGTGATAGCTTAACAAAAGCCGGTCATAAAGTTTATTCCACTTTTGAACCAACTGATAGCCCTATTGGTTTAATGATAAGGGATATTTTTGGCCACAGAATTGAAGCAGACCACAGAACTATTGCAGGTCTTTTTGTTGCTGACAGGTTAGACCACCTGCTGAGCAAAACAAATGGCATTTTGAAAAAAATGGAGGAAGGTTACACCGTAATCACCGACAGGTATTATTTTTCTTCTTATGCCTATCATGGAGCGCACATGGATTTGAAATGGGTAATTGCAGCAAACTCTTTAAGCGCTGACTTACTGCGTCCTGAAATGAATATTTATATTGACATATCACCCGAAATAAGCATGCAGCGATTAACAAAAGGCCGGAGTTCAATGGAACTTTATGAAACGATTGAAAACCTTCGCAAGGTGAAAGAGAAATACATGGAGGCAATGGAACTGCTTAAATTCAAAGAGCATATTTTTATTACAGATGGAAACCGTTCACCGGAAACCATTGCCGCTGATATATGGAAGAAAGTGTCGCACATTATTGCGGGGGCTAAAACACACTGATTATAATTACCTTTTTTCTTTTTGCAAAAATGCATTGACTCTGGTTATGGCATTCATGCGCACGTTCATATAAAAGAGGTCGTAATCTACTTTGTGATAATTTTTAATCCTTAGAAAAGCCCTTCCGCGTATATAAGGCTTGTTAATGCGGAGCAAGCTTTTATCAACCTGCGCATCGCAAGCCTGGTCAATTACCTTGTCATAATCGCGCAATACTGCACCCTTGTTTAAACTGCGTGGGGCATAAATTGTGTCGTTGCGCCAGGTGAGCGGATTGGTGCAAACTAAAGGTTCATCATTAGCTGAATATTTATGTGGTTTATAATCGGTTGAATAAGTGCGCCAGCTCACATAACAGCCTGTTGCAGTGCTGTCTGAGCAGGGCCTGAGCATTTCGTAATTTGTAACACGCACATCGCCACCTATTAAATATGCAGCCACTAACTTTTCGCGCAACGGGCTGCTGTCAAAAAATTCAGTGAGCAGCCGTACTGCATGTTTAGTGCCCTGGCTATGTCCTGCAATAATGATAGGCCGGCCATTATTGTAATGATCGAGATAATATTGAAAAGCTTTTCGCACATCGGTGTATGCAACTTCAAATGCTTTTTGAGCAGATAATTTGTCTTTAGTAAAATAGCTGCGAATGTGAGCCTGCCTGTAACGGGGAATATAAACGCGCCCGGCTGCATTGAAAATGGTTGCCTGGTACCTTATGGTTGATTCATCAATTTCCTTATTCAATATAGAATCATTCACGTCAGCATTCCAATAATAGGCGTTTGTTGGTTTTCGTGTGAAGATAGTGGGATAGATAAAGAACACATCAGCACCGGCCGTTGCTTGTGCATCTTTAATCGCACACTCAGTAGGAACCATATCTGCAAAATCTTTTTTATCAGGCAATGCAGCCCAGTTGAAAGGGTTATTGTAATCAGGTGCAGGTGGAGTAGTTTTTTCATCAAACACTTTTTCAGCGGTCTGGGCAAAAGATGAAGAGGACAAAAGCAACAGCAATAAAAATTTTCGCATATAGAATTATCAAAGATGAATTAGAAGTAAGCCGCAAAAATATTTAACGAGTGGAATTATTATAAATTTAAAGCAACCTTAAAAGAAAAAAATTAATTGAATCAGTCGCGAGAATAGAAAGGTTAATGTATAACCACAAGTTTGGCATTGTAAATTTTATTGTCTCCAATCAGTTGAACAAGATACACACCATTTTTCATGTCTGAAACTGAAATAGGTTTATCATCAACAAATGTTCTTTTTTGAAGAATTTTTCCGTTAATATCACTAATTATTAATGTTGGTGATTTCTTTCCGTTCAATAATTTTTTCTCAATTAGAAATTCATTACTTGTAGGATTTGGGATAATTCTGAAATTGTCACTGGACTTATTTGTTAATTCATGAATTGCAGCATAACCTGAACAAAACAGATAAAAATCGGGATTATAGGGAAGGGATTTTATTAAATAATCACTGCTGATAAAGGTTAAGACAACTGGAGATAGCGAAATGGGAATTGTAGTATTTGTAGAAGCAATCAATGATGGTGAAATACTTATTGTATCGGTATTGCAACTGCACCCTAAACTGTCTGTTTGAGTTATTAGGTTATCATTAAAATATCCTGCTGCATTGTTATGACCTCGGACAGTTTGATGAAATGCGAAACCCGTATAATTATGTTGACAAGATTTATAATTTTGATAGTACGAACTTGGAGAGATTAATATAGAATAGGATGAAGCGGTAGTAGCAAAACAATGATTTAAAATATTTCCTGCCGAATCAATATTAATAAAATAGTAACGGGTTGTACTTGATGAAGATGTAGGAGTATTATTGTATGTTATTTTTCCAACAATTATACTAAAATAATTATCGTTGAATTTCGCTAAATCAATGACAGATACCGTTGAATCAATCAGCATGTTTTTTGTCCAGATTATTTGCCCGTTAGAGTCACACATTAAAATAGTTTCATTGCTACGTAAAACTATATTATGGTTTAGTTCAATAGCTTTTAGACTTGTTACATTGCTTGTATTTGTGAAAGAATGAGCAAATAAGAAATTACCATTAGTGTCAAGTTTTATAATTTCTGCGTTGCCGTTATTGATTGCAGCAAAAAGAAAGTTTCCATCTTTAGTTGAAATGCCAGTGGTAATATTATTATTTGCGGGTATTTCACCAGCCCAATCAATATTGCCAAGACTATCAAGTAAAAGTAAGGCAGTAGTTTGTTGAGGAGGTCCAAAAACGCAATATTTTCCTGATATTTGGTTATATACAATTTCATTACCTGAAAAGTAATTTTCGTAACTTTTGCACCATATAACATTTGCTGATGAATCTACTCGTGTAACAATATTCATTCCTGAATAACCAGAGTAAATGATAACACCGGTGCTGTCTTTGACTGTTGTATGGATATTTACATATCCTGTTAAGCAATAACCACCTGATGGTATATGTATTATTTCAGAATAATTGGATTCATATTCAATAGTAGTATCATTAATATTTATAATATGAATTATAGGAATTGAGTCTGTTAAAGTTTTTGCCCAACTGAATGCGCCAGTTGAATCAATCTTACCGACAGTTGCGGGAAACGAATATCCAAATCCAACTCCCTGAAAATAAATTATTCCATTATGGTCATCAGGTTCCACAGAATTAGTTATAATCCCAGTACTTACTGGAAACCAACTGCACCAATTAGTACAATTTTCAAATACTCTGGACTGTGAAACTGAGATTTTAGAAAATATGAGCAGTACAATAAAAATGGAAATAAATTTTTTCATCTTTTGTGATGTTTATGAGCAGAGTTCTAAATATTCCGATCTATTCATTATGAATTTAACTACCTGGTAGATTTGTTAGAAAAGCAAAATCTCAAGAAGTAAATTTATTAATAATCTTGTAACATAAGATTTAAAAATAAATTTGCGCACAATGATTTACGATTTTTGATTTACGAATTACAATTTAGCATCATTCGTATATTCGTATAGATTCGTAATTCGTTCATAACACATTTCCAATTTCAAACAGCAACATGATACTATTAGACGGTAAACAAACATCAGCGATATTTAAAAAGAAAATAAGCGAAGAAGTAGCTGCCATGAAGGCAGCAGGCAAACGCGCACCACATCTGGCAGCAGTATTGGTCGGTAACGATGGTGCAAGCGAAACTTATGTAGCAAGCAAGGAACGCAATTGTAAAGATGTTGGTTTCGATTCCACGCTGCTTCGTTTTGATTCAACGATAAGTGAAAAGGATTTGTTAGATAAAATAAACGAACTTAATAACGATGATCGCATTGATGGTTTTATTGTTCAGTTGCCTTTGCCAAAACATATTGATGAAAAAAAGATAACGGATGCCGTGCGTCCATCAAAAGATGTGGATGGATTTCATCCTGTAAATGTTGGCCGTATGCAATTGCAGCAACCTTGTTTTGTTTCGGCCACGCCAAAGGGAATTATGATGTTGCTCGAACATTATAAAATTGAAACCAATGGAAAACATTGTGTAGTAATAGGTCGCAGCAACATTGTTGGTTCACCGATGAGTGTGCTTCTCTCGCGCAAATCATATCCCGGTAATTGCACCGTAACATTATGTCACAGCGCCACAAAAGATTTAAGTTACTTCACAAGGCAAGCAGATATAATTATCGCTGCTCTCGGCAAACCACAGTTCTTAAAAAAAGATATGGTTAAAGAAGGCGTTGTGATAATTGATGTAGGCATTACAAGAACAGAATCATCATCAACAAAATCAGGATATAAAATAGTAGGCGATGTTGACTTTGATGATGTAGCTCCCAAATGCAGTTACATTACACCCGTGCCCGGTGGAGTAGGGCTGATGACTATAATTGGTTTGTTACAAAATACGTTGATAGCTGCGAAGAAGGAGATTTTGTTTTGATGTCAGAAATCAGAAATCAGAAATCAGAAGTCGGAAGTCAGAAGGCAAGAATTATCCATATTTTCCTATTTCCCAATGAACATGCTACCCATAGTCGAACATTTTTACACCATACAAGGTGAAGGGCGCAATACCGGGCGTGCAGCTTACTTTGTGCGCATAGGCGGATGCGATGTTGGCTGTGTGTGGTGTGATGTGAAAGAAAGCTGGGATGCATCAAAACATCCTGAATTAAGTATTGATGAAATTAAAAACTTAGTACTTGCATCGGGCACAAAAAATGTTGTGATTACAGGTGGCGAACCGATGATGTTTGATCTCACAGAACTTACTGCGGAATTAAAAAATGCAGGGTTGAATCTTTGGTTAGAAACTTCAGGTGCATATCCCATAAGCGGTAACTGGGATTGGATATGTGTTTCACCAAAAAAATTCAAAGCACCGCTTGACGAAGCGCTTGCCAAAGCTGATGAATTGAAAGTGATAGTGTTTAATCATTCTGATTTCGAATGGGCTGAAAAACATCTTGCAAATACTAACAGTTACTGTATAGGTTACCTGCAGCCGGAGTACAGCAGGTTAGAAAAAATAATTCCTGAAATAGTTGAATATGTAAAACAACATCAGCAATGGATTATTTCTTTGCAAACGCATAAGGTGATTAATGTGCCGTGATTTGGTTTATAGTTACTCTAAGGACAGTTTATTTGTCAGACACCTTTTTAGGGTGTCAGACAAATAGTTTATCAGTAGTCACATTCCTCAATGCACAGCACTGCACTTTCGGAAAGTTCCTTCAACTTTCCGAAAGTTGTCCACACAATGTGTCTGACACCCGAAAAAGGTGTCTGACACAGGTCCCAAAAAATAAAAATTGAATGAGGAATAACAAAACATCATTAATGATTCACAATAGAAATTTGTTTCTTCAATCAAGCTATGTTTCATTCTTAGCAAAATTCTTAATTCTAATTTTTTCATTTTTATTTCTCAATGTAACCGCCTTTGCACAAAAAGAAAATTATACCACTACCAACAAATCAGCTATTAGAAGTTATGAGCAGGCTACTAAGTATTATGATGCAAGAAACAATGAAGCTGCTTTAAAGGAATTGCAAAATGCCATCAGTAAAGATGAGAAGTTTGTAGAAGCCTATATTCTTTTGTCTAATGTTTATGTGGATATAAATCAATACAGCAAGGCCATTGAGCAAATGCAAAAGGTAGTGCAGATAGCTCCCGACTTTTTTCCGAATAACTGGTACACACTTGGCCAGATAGAATTGAACAGCGGCAAATATGCTGATGCAAAAATCCATTTCAATAAATTTTTATCCTACCCTAACATATCACCTTCACTGAAACTTAAATCGCAGCGTGCTGTAATCAATTGCGATTTTGCTGTGGATGCTATGCAACATCCAATTCCGTTTAAGCCTGAAAATTTAGGTGCGGGGGTAAATTCAAAAGCCGATGAATATTATCCTTCGTTTACAGTGGATGGTAAGACACTCATCTTTACCCGCAATGAAAAAGATCCGAATCAGGATAACATGCCGCAAGAGGATTTTTATATTTCAAAGTTTGAAAATTCCAAATGGGGTACTGCAATAAATGCGGGTAACCCTTTAAACACATCGCTTAACGAAGGTGCGCCAAGTATTTCTTCTGATGGTAAGATTTTATTTTTTGCAGCCTGTAATCGTGATGATGGTTTCGGGCACTGCGATATTTATTTTTCGCGAAACGTAAATGGCAGATGGATTACACCAAAAAATATAGGAGGTCCTATTAACACATCTGCATGGGAAACGCAGCCAAGCTTTTCGTCAGATGGCAAGACACTTTATTTTGTTAGAGGGGTTTATATTAATGAAAGAGATAAACAGGATGATATTTATAGTTCTTCGATTGGTGACGATGGCGCTTTTCAAAAACCTGTAAAGCTGAACAATAACATCAACACTGATGAAGCAGAAGAATCTGTTTTTATTCATCCTGATGATCAGACATTATATTTCTCAACGCGCGGCTTGCCGGGCATGGGCGGGCTTGATATTTACATGAGCAGGCGCGATGCAAATGGTGAATGGGGTAAAGCAATCAATCTCGGTTATCCTATAAATACTTACAATGATGAAAACAGTTTATTAGTAAGTCCTGATGGCAGCAAGGCTTATTTTGCATCCGATCGTGATAGTGGTTTTGGCGGATTGGATTTATATCAATTTGATTTGGATGCCAGCCTTCGTCCTGAAAAAATTACTTATGTAAAGGGTATAGTTACCGATGCAAACAATAGTGCCCCGCTTCCTGCAAATTACGAAATCATTGACATTGAGACAGGAAGGACTTTGCACAAAGGCAATAGTGAAAAAGGCACAGGTGAGTTTATGAAAGCGCTCACAGCCGGGAAAGATTATTTACTTAACGTATCTCAGCCAGGTTATTTATTTTACTCTGATCACTTCTCATGCAAAACAGCAGTTGACTTTAATCATCCATACCTTATCAATATTAAAATGAATGTAGCCAAAGCAGGGGAGAAGGTAGTGCTTAAAAATATTTTCTTTGATACTGATAGTTTTAATCTGAAGAAAGAATCATTTATTGAATTGGATAAATTGGTTGCATTCTTAAAGCAAAATCCTAAAACAAAAATTCAGATTAGTGGCCATACTGATAATACCGGTGATAAAAAGAGGAATCAATTGCTCTCTGAAAACCGTGCACATTCGGTATTGAATTATTTATTATCCAAAGGCATTGACAGAAACAATTTACTTGATAAAGGTTTTGGTGACACACAACCCATTGCAACCAACGATACAGAAGAAGGTCGCACCCAAAACCGGAGAACGGAATTTTTGATTTTGAGTACAGAATAATTTTTTCTTGCACGAAATTCTTTTCTTGGGCGCGATTGTATCGCGTGCACAGTTGACATCCCATTTTTTGGTTAAAGGATTTTTGTCAGACACCTTTTTCAGGGTGTCAGACAAATGAATTTAGATGAAATATTTTCGTTCAGTGTAACGTGTCAGACACCCGAAAAGGTGTCTGACACTTATCCGCATACTTGTTTGAAGATTTTTTGTTTACTTCACAGTGGTTTATAAAGCCACGCAAATCATGAAAACAAAACTTACATCACTGATCTTACTATGCATTTTAATTAATGCAACTAACATTTGCAAAGCGCAATATGTTGATGACTTTGAAGGAGCAAACAATGGGTGGACTATTGTTTCCAAAGGAATGGGTATTCCACCAAGTTTATGGGAATTAGGGATGCCTAACTTCGGTGCTACAACAGGGACACACTCAGGAACACATGCGTGGGATATAGATTTGAATTCGGGTTATCAGAACGGAACAATTGCAATTTTGTATTCTCCTGTTTTTGACTTTTCTAGTGCTGTTAATGCAACTCTCTCTTTTTGGAGAAACAATAATTGTGAAACAAATTGGGATGGAACCCGATTAGAATATACCATTGATTCAGGAACAACGTGGAATTTACTTGGGAGTATTGGCAGCGGAATTAATTGGTACACTAATTCAATAATTTCTAGTAATTTGCAAGCATGGGATGGTAACAGTAATGGTTGGATTTTAAGTTCGATTGTCCTTTCGATGTTGAATAATCAATCTACTCCAGTCCAATTTCGTTTTGTTTTTACTTCAGACCTAAGTGTAACTACTGACGGTTTTTCAATTGATGATTTCTCAATTGATCAGGTTCCACAGCCAATTCCTGGTCCATCATTCACATTTAATGCTAACCCACAAATGACAAGCTACCCTTGTTATGGCCCTTCCAATTGCACTATTTCTATATATGGAGTAGGAACAAATTTCGCAACCGGTGATACTTTGAGCATCAATGTAAATTTTGGCGATGGTACTGATTCAACCTATATCACAACAGTTAATAATGGGTACTATAATTTATATTATGCAACACATTTTTATTCAAATGCAGGTGTTTTTTCATTACAATATATAATAAATGGACCGAATGGATTTGTTGATACTGTTACTCAATACAATCAATTAACTTACACTGGTTGTGGAAATATTGAAGGACAATTGTATTACGATGGAAATAATAATTGCATTTTTGATAGTACTGACATACCGTTAAGTGGTATTTCTATAGCAATTCAACAAAATGGAAATTTTTATACTGTGGCTTTTACCGACTCTTTAGGAATGTATCATGTGGTTGTGCCTGATAGTTTTCTATATACAGTGAGCATTTTAAGCATGAGTCCCATTTCAAATCTAAACTTAGCATGCCCAGTTTCAGGCTCATACACAATTACCTCTTTACCTGCAAGCAATATTGATTTTGCATTCAACTGTAATAATTTATTTGATCTTTTTGGAAGTATTAATACCTCAGGCTCAGCTCCCGGATTTAATGTTCATGTGGATATTTGGTACGGCAATCATTTATGTTTGCCAACGAGTGGAACAGTTAAATTCGTTTTACTGGCAGGAGTCACTTATGTTAGCGGTGTTCCGGGTGCTATTATTTCTGGTGATACTGTAATTTGGGGTTTTAATAATCTTGCATTTAATATCTGGTCAGGCAGCGGTAATGTTTTTCAAATGGTTTATGTACACCTCGATTCTACCTTGCAAATAGGAGATACGCTTTGTTATCAGCTTATGGTTGATCCTATAAGCGGTGATCAGGACTCGACTAATAACTACATACTTCATTGTAGTCCGATAACCGGCTCTTTTGATCCTAATGAAAAAACAGTAGAACCCGTAGGCATAACAACCGCAGGTCTTGTGCCTCCCAAGACAACGTTTAACTACACCGTAAACTTTCAAAATACAGGAACTGATGTTGCCCATTTTATTAGAATAGTTGATACGCTTGATGCAGATTTAGATCCAGCCACGTTGCAGATTTTAAATTCATCACATCCAATGAGCATTGATTACTTGCCGGGAAATATTTTGCATTTCAATTTCTATAACATCATGCTGCCTGATAGTAATGCAAATGAACCTATGAGTCATGGCAGCTTGCAATACACAATTGCTGCACGAACAAACTTGTTGCAAGGCACACAACTTACAAACACAGCGTACATTTATTTTGATTTCAATCCCGCTGTAGTAACAAATACAACTTTGAATACAATTGACTATACGCTAACAGTTAGTGAAAATGATTTCAGCAATTCATTTGTAATTTATCCGCAACCTGCTTCTGACTTTTTTAATTTGAAATTTGATAAGCCAATGAAAGGTGAATTGAAAATTTTTGATGCAAAAGGAAAGCTTTGCAAGCAACTTAATGTAATTGGCAATTCAACAGTGAGTACAAAAGAACTTGCAGGCGGAGTTTATTATGTCACACTTCGAACAGGTGATGCTATGCTAAATAATAAATTAGTGATTATTAAATAATTTTTTTCCCGTTAATTTGTCAGACACCTTTTTCAGGGTGTCAGACAAATGAATTTGAACGAAGGGTATTCTCGCCCAGGAATGTGTCAGACACCCGAAAAGGTATCTGACACATTTTCTTCTCTGTAAAACCAGAATCCTTATTTGCAATATTATGAAACTCTTCACCCAAATTTTACTCACTACATTTTCTATTATAATAGTAACCTATCTTTTACCCGGTGTGCATATTCTTGATGCATGGCATGCACTTTTGCTTGCAGTGGTCTTAACAGGTTTGAATATGATTGTGCGCCCGGTTTTGATTTTGCTTACGCTGCCTGTAACCGTAATTACATTAGGACTTTTTCTTTTTGTTATTAATGCTATCAACATTTTAATCGCTGATTATTTAATGGATAGTTTTATTGTTGATGGTTTTTGGTGGGCTTTATTGTTTAGCATTTTACTAACCATCACCACTTCGATAATTGAAAATGTGCTGGGCATTAAAAAGGATGCGGAGCAGAGGAAAAAGTATTGACTATAAGGTTTAACAATCTAAAGATGATTAGTTGCTTTAGCTATAATGCCAGCGCTGATAACAACTGAGTCACTTCCTGACGAAGCCATTGCATTGAAATGGAAAGTGCCGGTTGCATATACTATTCCGTCAGATCCTGTATGATAATCTGTAATACTCAATTCACCCGAAGTGGCATAGTAAGACTTGCCTGCTGCATTTATATAATGGGCATCGCTGAATGAATCCAAAGTCTTGGTGATGGTTGTATTTGATTTCCATTCTAATTCAGTTTCTGAACTATCGGCCCCGGTAATCGTCAATACGTTATCATTCGTTCCATTATCTACAAAAATACCGATGTAAGGTTTTGCATCTGATATCGTATTTCCGTTTAGTTTGAAAGATGCGCTGCCGTAATCGAACTTAGTGTCATTAGTACCATCTTCCGATTTTGAACATGAAGTAAAAATCAGTAAGCCTGATAAAATAATTGCATTTAAAATGTTTGTTTTCATTGTTTAATTTTTTGCAAAGAAGAAATAAATTTTTGAACATCACGCTTTAAACAATTAAATCCCGCAGATTTTTGCACGATAAACGTTTCGCTATAATAAAAAGATGAAAGAGAGATCCATACTAATAACATTAATTTTTATAACTTTTTCCAACCTTGCACTGGGACAAAAAATATATAGTGCCAGCAGGGATGCCTATAAATCTAATAAATTCAATTATGAGTTTTATTTATTTAGAGACTCAACCTCCTACCTGAAGGGGCATTATCGCGACAATTCAGTTTACTTTTTATACAAAGGACAATTAAAAAAGGCTAATGACACTTTATATCAATTCATATTTCAACCTGTTGTAAATTTCGGTTGCAATAAGGGTATTCATGGTGATGATAGCTTAAGGTTTTATTTAACTCAAACGGATACTATACTTTCTTCTTTTTCGTACCAGGTTAAAACTAATGCAGGAGTTGCATTAACCATTGACCTTAAGCCGGGTGTATCTAAAGTTTATGTTAAGGGATCTGAAAAGCAAACATTTTCGGTGGACACTAAATTCGTGGACCCGCTCACAAAGGAAAATATTTTATATAATGTTGGTGTAAATAATGACCCTGACTTTACATATTATGGGGCAAAGACAACTCAAGGAATTATACAGGTTTCAATAATTAAAAACTTGCTCACAATTTATCCGGATCATAAATTCATTCAAGACAAAGACACTTTTATTTTAAAAAAATAAGTACCTCTCAGTGCAATGATTGACAATAAAAATAACTCAATAACTATGACTGAAGAAGAAAAACTTTATACTGCAATCGGGCAAAAGATTAAAGATGCTGAACAGAGCCAGATGTTCGGCAAACCTTGTTTCAAAATAAACGGGAAAGCATTTATTTGCTTCTTTCAAAACGACATGGTTTTTAAGTTGACAGATGACACTCATAAAGAAGCACTGAGTTTAAACGGTTCCAGGTTGTTTGATCCATCAGGTAAAAAGCGACCCATGAAAGAATGGGTGCAGGTTTCATTTTCTTATTCTGACAGGTGGGAAAAATTTGCAAAGGCAGCTTTGAATTACGTTAAATCAACCATCAAGTAATTATAGTTGATACAAAAATGCTAATAGTTGTGGTTTTAGATGTTTATTGCTTTACAAATTTCTGTGTGAATAAATGATCACCCTGTTTTATTTTAATAAAATAAACCCCGCTTGAAAGATTTGCAATATCAATTACGTTTTTATTTTGTTGTTTGATGAGGGTCTCGCCAAGCGTATTTAAAATTTCAAATTCAAAATTATCAGTTGATGAAAGCAGGAGATTTAATTCACTGTTTGCAGGATCAGGATAAATGGTAACATTATAATTGTCCGCATCGAACAATCCGTCTTCACGGCACGGTACATAAACAACTACTCCTAACGAAGTTTTAGTGCAGCCATTGCTTTTGGTAACTTCCACTTTATACGTTCCTGCTACGGTAGCAGTATAATTTGAAGAAGTAGCTCCTGAAATGTAATTGACACCTTTCTTCCATTTATAAGTTAAACCTGTAGCTGTGTTTGCCTGCAGAACAACACTGCCTCCCGCACAGAAAGTAGTTGGCCCCTGCGGGGTGATGATTGCAGCAGGCAGCGGGTTAACGGTCACAGATGTTGGATTTGCTGTGATTTTGGAACAGCCCGTTGATGTATTGGTAACGTTAACTTTATAACTACCCGCAAGAGTTGCAATATAGCTGGCAGCGGTGGCACCTGTAATATTAGTCGCATCTTTTATCCATTGGTAGGAACGATTGGCTACGGCAGGAGCATTTAATGTTACGCTTCCGCCTGAACAAAATGTTGCAGGTCCACCTGCGGTAATTGCTGCCGAGGGCAATGGGTTAACAGTAATTGTTTGTGCTGCCGATGTAAATGTGCCGCATGAGTTATTTACAGAAATCGAATAATTGCCGGATGTCTTTGCATAATAATAGTAAAGAGTTGCACCAGAAATCAGACTTCCGTCTTTATACCATTGAAACGTAAAGCCCGAACCATAAGCTGTATAAACCCTTACACTATCGCCAGAACAAATAGACGATGAACCCTGAACAGTAACAACCGGGGTTGTGTTAATTATTGATATTAATGAAGATGCTGAGGTACCCGTGCAACCCGCGGGTGTAGTTACTTTCGCTGAATAATAACCTGCAATGGATGTTGAATAAGAGGACCCGGTTGCACCCGCAATAGCTACTCCTGATTTATACCATTGGTAAGAACAGCTTGTACAAACATTTACCGAGAAGTTGACTAATGCACCGGGACAAACTGAAGTATTTCCGGCAGGGGTGATTGCTGCGGGGTAAACTCCAGAAGTAACGTTAGTGTATGCCGAAGTGAAGCTGCAACCCCCGGCATTGGTTGTAACAACAGTATAGCTTCCAGATGCAGATGCGACATAATTAGCCGATGTAGCTCCCGCAATTAAAGTTCCATTATTGTACCATTGGTAAGTTAACCCTGCGGAAGGATTTGCGCTAAGCGTAACATTTGAACCATTGCAAAATGTTGTCGGGCCTCCGGCAGTTATTGTAGTTATAGTTGGTAAACAAGTTGCCGGAGTATATTCAAATATTTCTCCCGAGCGCTCATAATTACCTGTTTGACCGTTATAAATTGAACCTGTTGTAACGTATCCTTTGCCGTTAATTGGAAATCCTGTTGTCCTGCTTCTTGTTGATCCGGGAATATCTGCCTTCCTATACCAATAATTTGTTCCGGGATCATATTCATATAAAGTGGTGGTTCCACCAAAAAACCAGCTTCCCTGCTGCCCTGCTGCAATATAGCCCCTGCCGTTAAGTGCAAAGGCTGCATATTCATTAGTTGAATTTGGTAAGCTTGCCACCTGGCTCCATGTATCGGTAGTTACATCATAAGCATAGCATGAACTAAGAAGATCATTCTGATATTCTCCTCCGCATAAATAACCTTTATTGCCTATTGCAAAACAGCTTATGTCTCTTCTCCCATAACCTGTTAAAGCAGTCTTTTGTGTCCATGTATCATTAGCCGGATTATATTGATAAAGCTCATTGTAAAGAGGATTCAGATAGCTTACTGAACCTCCTGCTACGTAACCTTTGTTATTAACTACAAAGCTTCCCATGCCATAGTAAATTATGCCGGGATAATTTGATTTTTGAGTCCATGTATTGGTGACAGGATTATATTCATAAAAATCATTCAAGCTGTAAGGGCTTGCATTTTGCTGACCGCATCCGAGATAACCTTTTGTTCCTATACCAAACGAAAATGGAGATATACGCGCAACTCCCGGAAGATTTGCTTTTTGTGTCCAGGTATTCGCCACGGGATCAAATTCCCATAAATCATTTGAAGAAATACTATTCAATCCGCAGCTTACATATCCTTTACCATTAGCAGAAAAGGAAGTGGCCAGTTCCTTTTTCATTCCGCCTGTCATTGGTTTCATAGCATACCACGAATCAGGGGTTCCATATGGCTGGCAAATCATGGTTGAAACATCAGAATAAAAATTTCCGTTGTTGGGTATATTAGGGATGCAATAAATATTATTACCCGATGCAGATAAATTCTGAAGTGAATTGGGAAGTTGCGGAAGGAATGAATGTGGATCGGCAGGCGTATTATTTCTGCAATCAAAATAATTCAAAGAGGATGGCAAGGATGGAAGAGAGGTGATTAAATTGTCATTACAATAAAGTGAGTATAAAGAAGAGGGTAATGCGGGTAACGCTGTTAAATTATTTTCGCTACAGCTTAAAATAGAAAGATTTGGGGGCAATGAAGGCAGGCTGCTTAAGCCACAATCATCAAGATGTAAAACTTGCAAACTCGCAGGTAAAGCCGGTAAACTGCCCAGTGGACAATGGGCGAAATTTAAATAGGTAAGGTTGGGTGGCCAGGCAGGTACATAGCCAATACCGAGGCCGGTACACGTAAGTGTACCAAGAGTAGCGAAATATTGAATACCTGTAATATCATAAATAGCAGGATTGGTAACATCCATAAACATTAATCCTGTTACCCCCGGATGGTTTGTGTTCATAGTTGTTCCAACAATGGAACCCGGTGCGAGGCTGTCAATTAAATCCCTGAATGTTGCGTCAGGGATATTTACATAAGGTTGTGCGTTTACTTTTAACATGACAACCCAAAGCAGGGAAATTAAGGTAAAATTTTTCATGTGTCTGTTATTTAATTTATCCGAAATTACTATAAATCAGGTTTGATTTGAAATAATTTTGGCCGAAGATTTTAACCATCCATTTAGCAAGTAGAATATTTTAAAAAGCATAAATCAAATACTTATGTTTGTTTGCATAATAACATGTTAGCAGTAACGTTAATCTGAAACCTCTCACGTCAACCTGTTTTAACAAAATAAATGACAATAAATCATAGCTGAACTTGCAGGTCGAATTCATACATTAATTAAAAATTATACATAAATGAAAAAACTTCTTTTAACGTTTTCAATTATCACTAACATTTTAATTGCAGCCGGACAATCTGCCGATTCAAAAATTGAAAAGGATTACATCCAGGTAACAGGCGTGGCTGAAATGCAGGTTGTTCCCGATGAAATTTATATCGGGATAACACTTCGCGAACGATATGAAGGTAGAGACAAAATTTCTATTGACAGTATTGAGCAGCAGCTAAAAAACAAACTCATAGAGTTACGGATTGACTTAAAGAATTTATCTCTTTCGGATGCTAACAGCGATTATGTAAAAGTGAGATGGACAAAAAAAGATGTGCTCACAGCAAAGGACTATATGCTAAAAGTTACAAGTGCATCAGAGGTGAGTAAAGTTTTTGAAGAGCTTTCTAAAATCAAAATACAGGAGTTAAGTATTGAAAGACTTAATCATTCCAAACTCCAGAATTTTAAGAAAGAAGTTAAAACAAATGCTATAAAAGACGCAAGGGAAAAAGCAATTTATCTTCTTGCAGCGCTCGGTGATCAGGTTGGCAAAACCATCAGGATTATTGAAGACAAGGAATCAGAGGATTTAAGTGGAGTTAATAGGAAGGCCCGTTATCGTTCTGCACCCTCAACTTTATACTATTTCGATGAGGAAAAACTCGCTGACAGAGTTTCGTTCAACAAGATTAAAATAGAATATAAAATCACTGCACGATTTGAAATCAAATGAAAACTGAAATCATATGGGACTTGACATTAGCATAGCTATTAATAATCACGAAGAAATATTTTCAGATGATTATTACGGTGAGGAAAACGATTATTTTAACAAACATAGGTTGAGCAGAACATTCTGCAATTTTATATGCAGGCAGAATGTGGTAGTAAGCCATGAACCTGAACTTGATCAAATAGGACAAATTACGGGGGTTGATATCTCTCCATTTTATGAAATGGAAAGCTATCCTGAAAATGATGGGATGGAGTTTTTTCTTGCAACAGCAGAAACCGAAGATGAAAGACAAAACATTTTATCTCAGGCCGAAGCAGGAAAAGACAAACTAAAAGGAAACATTGACAAGGTTCTTGTAACAGTTACTAACCTTATTGATAAATTAAGTGCTATTGATAATCTACCGGGACTTCTGATAAAGACCGACCTCGATACTCTTGAGAATGAAGTTTATTTTTCTGAATTTAATATTGATAAAGGACAAGGTTATATCAATAATAACTTTGGACAAGACTTAAGGAATTTCAAACGATTTTTAGAGTTTGCGAAGGATAAGGGAACAACGACTGCCTGGTTTAATTACGGATAAAAGAAAAAAGAATGCAATGGAAGAAAGAATACCAGCAACATATATTGACAAGTACGGAGCAGTTGAAACAGAAATCCTGAATGACGGTGTTTTGCTGCAAACGGAAATCAACGGAACAAGATTTACCGGTTATAATTTTAACGACTTTAAAATTGAAAATGCAAATCAAAAACCGTCTCGCTTTTCTTTAAACGATCGCAATGAGTTAACAGCATGTGAACTTATTTACAATTTGCCGTTGGTATTAAAATATATGGATGAGGATTTTCAAACGGTTCTGAACATTTCGCTAATTTTTGATAGCTCTGAAACAAAATCATATAATGACACGAATGCAGTTTTTCGGGTTAAAGTGCACGACAGAGAAATAGTTGCTAATAATGTCGATCTTTTTGAACCTGGTCTTGAATCCATAAAAAATAATTTGCCTAAAGAATATAAATTAAAATGTTGTTACGGTTGTGCATTTTCCGACTATAGCGTTTATGGACAAGCGTTCTTTGGAACGATGCTATGTTTTAAGAATATTAAAATGGAATATTTAAAAGTGAATAATAAAGGAGAGTTTATGGATATCATGGACAAACGAGACGCGATTGTTCAGGAAACATATTTGTGCAATGAATTTCAGGAACGCGAAAAGGGAACAGGATACAGGGGATAAAGACTTCTGCATGACAATTGGGAGATTATTTTCATAAAAAAAATGCCTCACTTTACGGAGCGAGGCAGTTCGGTTTTGAAAGATGTAATGGTTGTTGTTGTTCGGATAATATTTTGTAAGAATGTGCAGCCAATGTAATAAAAAAATGAATCGGGCATAAAGGAATTTTGTTAAGTCGTAAGGTTTTTTCATCATGTCCAAAATTTAATTGGTAGTGATGGTTCTTAATCCGTCCTCATAGTCGGTAATTTCAAATAAAAAGGGTAAAATGAAAAATGAGAAACCTTTCTATCTTCGCCCCCTCAATTTTTAAAAAGTAAGATGGATAAGAATACGATTATCGGTTTTGTGCTGGTTGCATTGGTGTTAGTTGCTTACAGTTATTATACAGCCCCAACAAAGGAAGAACTGCTTGCGCAGCAGCATCAGCGCGATTCTATTGCACTTGTTGAGCAAAGCCGTATCCGGGATAGCATTAGAGCAATTACAACGGCTCAAACACCTTCAGTAAAAGATACCTTAACCGTTTTATTAAACGATTCGGCTAAGCAGATTGATTTGCAAAACCGCTTAGGTTCGTTTGCCATTGCTGCTAACGGAACGCCAAAGAATTTCGTTTTAGAAAATGAAAAAATAAAACTGTTCATTAATGCAAGAGGTGGAAAAATAGAACAGGTGCAATTAAAAAATTATAAAACCTACGACAAGCAACCGCTCATACTTTTTGAACCTGACTCTACTGTGATGGGTTTGAATTTTTTTGCTGAGAATAAATCTATCGCTACCGACTCATTATATTTTGAACCTGTTGGCGAGCCTTTTAAAGTTAAGGGAACTGATAAGAAATCGTTTACCATGCGCCTTACCGCTGGTGCGGGCAAGTATCTTGATTATGTATATACACTATCAGGCGATAAATATGATGTTAAGTTTGATATTCATTTTACAGGTCTTGAAAATGTAATTGCGGCTAACAGTTCATTTGTTGAGTTAGACTGGCGCGCTAATTTGCGCAAGCAGGAGCGTACTCTAAAAGCCGAACATGCTGCATCTTCCATTTATTATAAATATGCAGATGAAAATGTTGACTACCTGAGCGAAGGCAAGGACGATGAGAAATCGCTCAATGAAAAAGTAAAATGGATTGCCTTTAAACAGCAATATTTTTCGAGCGTAATTATGGCTGATAATTTGTTTGAACCTGCGATTATTTCAACTCATACCGACCTGTCAAGTACAGATCACCTGCGCTATATGAAAGCCAATGTGCGCATACCTTATGGTCATCTGTCCAGTGAAGTGTTTGGCACCACATTTTATTTCGGACCTAATCATTACCAGACTTTAAAAAGTTATGATCAGCATTTGGAAAAATTAGTGCCTCTCGGATGGGGAATCTTCGGATGGGTTAACCGTTTTTGTGTAATTCCTGTTTTCAACTGGCTCAATAGTTTTAATCTCAATTTTGGTATCATCATTTTGATACTTACCATAATTATCAAAGTGGCCTTACTGCCACTCACCTATAAAGCATATAAGAGTGGCGCCAAGATGCGTGTTTTGCAACCTGAGATTAAAGAAATACAGGATAAGTTTAAAGAAGAGCCTGTAAAACTGCAGCAGGAGTTAATGGGTCTTTATAAAAAAGCTGGTGTTAGTCCCTTTGGTGGATGTTTACCAATGCTTTTGCAAATGCCAATCCTGATTGCCATGTTCCGTTTCTTCCCGGCATCCATTGAATTGCGGCAGGAAAGTTTTTTATGGGCTGTTGATTTATCAACTTATGACTCCATCTGGAATTTTGGTTTTGTGCCCATCATCAATTCAGTTTATGGCGATCACGTAAGCTTATTCACAATTCTTATGACGGTGTCAACATTGCTTTACACCCACTTTAACATGCAAATGTCAAGCGCCATGAATCCACAGATGAAATGGATGCAATATGTAATGCCTGTTATGTTTCTTGGAATATTCAATAATTATTCGGCAGGTTTGAGTTATTATTATTTTCTCGCCAACATGATTTCTATTGGTCAGCAGAGTTTGTTCCGTTTGTTTATTGATGAGCAGAAAATACATGCACAAATACAGGAAAACAAAAAGCGTCCGCAGGCAAATAAAAAATCTGCCTTTCAGCAACGCTTAGAAAATATGGCTAAAGAGCGTGGTTACAAGTTGCCGAATAAGTGACGAAGACATGTAACGCGGGATATCTTCCCGCCCCACACAAATGAAAAGAAAAATAAAGTGACAAAGGAACGAGGTGACGAAGTGACTAGGGAACAAAATCACATTCGTAAATTCGTTCCCGAAACATCGGGATCATAATACATTGATGAATTATTCCAAATTTCCAATTTCCAATTTCCAGTTTCCAATTTCTAATTTCTAATAAATAATACTTTTACACTTTAATAAAATAAAATCATGTCAGATAAAAATAATCCGAATAATCAACTCAACATCGAGTTGTCAGAAGAAATTGCAGAAGGCATTTACTCTAACCTTGCTATCATCACTCACTCAAACTCTGAATTTGTAGTTGACTTTGTAAAAGTGATGCCCGGTGTGCCCAAGGCAAAAGTGAAGTCGCGCATAGTGCTTACGCCTCAACATGCCAAGCGATTGCTTGCTGCATTGGCTGATAATGTTTCAAAGTATGAATCTGTTCACGGACCTATAAAAGAAACCGAAGGCTTTGGTATTCCTATGAACTTTGGCGGACCTACTGCACAGGCCTGATTTGGATAGCCAAAAATACAGGAGGACACAAAGATTAAGTCCATTTTATTTTCTTAGTGCCTTTGTGTCTTAGTGGCAAAAAGATAAATGAATGTGTATAAAAGACTCCATCATCATTTTCGGATTTTTAATTGCACGGCACTTTTTATTATAAGTGCCTTTCAATTAAGCGCTCAAAAGGATTCACTTGCCGAAAATCGTTTTCGTTTTTTTTTAGCTGACCAGGTTGAACATCAAACCAAGGTTGTTTTTGTTGATTCGGGCTTTCTTAACGGGTTTCAAATTACCAATCCATTCTTTTTTGATTACACCAATGCTTCAGGATATTTGGGCAACCTCGGAAGCGCTTTGCGCACCGATTATTTCGGATTGAATAATGATCTGAATTTTTATTACCGCCAGGATTTTTATAGCAGTTATCATTTCAATGATCATCCTGTTGGTTTTGATGGCTCAAGAAATATTCACTCTATGATGGAGTATTATCGCGGTGCCAAAAAGGAGCAGGATTTTCAATTTTCCCATTCGCAGCGGCTCGGTAAAAATTGTGCTTTCGGATTGGATTATAAGAATACTATCTCCCCTTCATTTTATAAACGTGCTGTTACTAACAGCAGGGCATTCGATTTTTATTTCATTTTCGAAACCGGCAATAGCAGGTATTCAGCCTTCGCAGATTATGTAAGTAACAGAACCGACAATAACATTAATGGTGGTTTGGTGAGCGACACATCGCTCGAAAATGTAAGCGGTATTGATATAAAAACGCTGCCCGTAAATCTTGATGATGCGCAATGGCTTACCAAGCAAAAAAGCTATGTTTTTAAACACCAGTTTAATTTTAAAATTGCATCGCATCCTCAGCCTGCAAGTAAAAGTGATACCACATTAAAGGCAAGCATAATAAACGTTCCACTTATTTTTTTGCACCACGATTTTAATTACAGCAAATATGGCGAGCTTTTTACATCCAGTAACGATTCGGCAGTATGGCCGGCAAATTATTACGATCCATTAACAACAGTTGATACTGCGTCAACTGAACAGTTTTTAAATTCAGTTTATTTTCAGTCGCTTTTATGGAATGAAAAAATCAAATTAAATATAGGAGCAAATAATCAATACATGGTTTTCAAACAACATGATATTGATTCCAATATAACGCATACCTCTGTTTTTGCTTCTGGTGCGATTGATATAAATCAACAATTAGATGCTGGCATTTATTATGAGCAAAATATTAATGGCGATGCCAACAGCGCTTACATGATGAAGGCTGATTTGAGTTATGCTTTTGCAAATTCAAAATGGGGTAAATTGAATTTGGTATTAATCAATGTAAAGCAGCCTGCCTATATCATGGCCAATGTTTATCGTACCAATCATTTTATTCATAATAATGATTTTGCTTTGATCAATCGCCAGGTGATTAATATTGATTATTCACACAGGTTGTTTTCAACAGGTGTTAGAATGAATAGCCTTAAAAACTTTGTGTATTACGATAGTACAGCAAGTCCAACACAAAACCAATCATACATTGGTTATACATCAGCTTATTTAAAGTTCAATATCCGTTTAAGAAAATTCAACTGGATTAATGATTTTAATTTTGTTTCCAATCGCGATAAAGATGTAATTCATTTACCCGCAGCAAGTATTCACGCCTCAATTTTTTATGATGATTATCTTTTCAAAAATGCCATGCGCGCACAGGTTGGTTTTGATGTTTTTTATAACACCACTTATTATGCCGATGCTTTTATGCCGGCTTTGCAGGAGTTTTACATACAGGAGAAAAATAAAACGGGTAACTATCCATTCATTGATTTTTTCGCAAGTGCAAAAATCCGTACAGCAAAAATTTTTATCAAGGTTGAAAACATCGGTTCAGGTTGGATCGGAAAAAATTATTTCATCACGCCCGGTTATCCTATGCAGGGAAGAGGGATGAGATTTGGATTGCAGTGGAGTTTTTTTAGTTGAGTAATCACTGTTGTCCGAGAAAAATATTTGGTAGGTTTATATTCTTACAAGAATTTTTACTCAAATAAACGGACTGATTTGACACGTTTCCGTTTGTAGCATAAAAGTATTTCAGGCAAAAATCAATTCAGGATTACAAATTTTTATTTTCTCAATTCCGCCTGACACATTAGTTATGTTATTTATTCCATGTGATTTTAATATAGAGGCTGCAATCATGGAACGATAACCACCTTTACAGAATAGTACATAGTTTTTTTCCTTATCAAACTCCGAAAAATATTTTGGCAAATCTTCTAACGGAAGTATGATGGCTCTCTTAATATGTTCCTTTTTAGTTTCAGCATATCGCCTTACATCAATAGGAGTATATTCTATATTATCATTCAGAAAATAAAAATCCTCAGCCTCAATATTCTCAATAAAATTAACAGGCAAGCCTGCTGCACTCCATGTTTTAAATCCACCCTCCAAATAACCCTTTACATTTTCGTAACCAATTCGTGCAAGTCGCGTTATGGCTTCCATTTCTGCACCCGGCTCTGTAACAAGAATTATTTCTTTATCAATATCAATCAACGTTCCCACCCACGGAGCAAATTCTCCTTTCAAACCTATATTGATTGAACCTTTAATAAAATCCTGAGAAAATGTTTTTGCATCACGTGTGTCTAAAATAATTGAACCGTTATTTATTTCATTTTGAAAATCATTAATGGTAAGTCCTTTATAATTTTCACTTATAACTACATCTAAGTTTCTATACCCGATAATATTGATGCTTGCATCTCTGAAAAAATAAATCGGTGGAGTAGCAGGATTTTCCGTTACAGCAATAATAAAATCATTACGGTCTATTGGTTGCAATGCATAGTTTAATTTCTTCTGTTCACCAATGGTTGAATATCTTTCAATTCCTAAATTTTTTCCGCAAGCCGAACCTGCACCATGACCGGGGTAAACCAATACATCATCAGGAAGTTTTTTTATCACATCATTTAATGAATCAAATAACATCGAAGCAAGTTCTGTTTTGCTTTTATTGCCGCTCATCAAATCAGGCCGGCCTACATCACCAACAAATAATGTATCACCAGTGAACACCGCTTTTTCTTTTCCGATTTCATCAAGCAATAAAAAGCATGATGACTCTATAGTATGACCGGGTGTGTGCAACAGTTTGATGGTGCACTTACCAACCATAAAGGGTTCGTTATGATTTGCTATATATGCAGGGTAGGCAGGAAAGGCGAATGGACCAAAGACAATTACAGCATTTGTTTTATCAGCCAGGTCAAGATGTCCTGAAACAAAATCAGCATGAAAATGTGTTTCAAAAACGAATTTGATTTTTGCTCCGCGTTTCTCTGCTAATCGAAGATAAGGTTCAGGCTCTCTTATAGGGTCAATAACTGCTGCTTCGCCATTGGACTCAATGTAATAACTTGCCTGTGCAAGGCATCCTGTATAAATCTGCTCTACGTACATATCATCAAATTTTAAATTTGCTGCAAAAGTATTTCTATTAATATCGTCAGATTATGATTTAAATCATATTACTTCTTGACTATTCTCACCTAATCACTTAATCAGTATTAATAAACTTGCAGACTGAAAAATATTATGCTTCATTCTGTTCAAAATAAAATTTTATGTTATCACTGCGGTGATGATTGCCCCAATAATTTTATTGCTATTGATGATAAATTATTTTGTTGCGAGGGCTGCAAACTCGTGTATGAAATTTTACAGGAGAATAATCTTTGCACGTATTATAATCTATATGAAAAACCTGGAATTAAAACACAAGCGGTTACAGGTAATCGTTTTAATTTTTTAGACGAAGTTACAATTCAGCAAAAGCTTATCAGCTTTAAAAACAGAAACGAGATTCATATTACATTTCATATTCCCGAAATTCATTGCAGCAGTTGCATCTGGTTATTGGAAAATTTTCAGCGGGTTGATAAAGGTGTAATTCAATCCAAAGTGAATTTTTTGAAGAAAGAAGTTTATTTTGTTTATGACGAGACAAAAACTTCGTTAAGGAAAATTGTTGAAGCATTAACAAGCGTTGGTTACGAGCCTTCCATTCATCTTGATTCCATTGAGAAAAAAGAAAAAAGGAAAACTAACCGCGATAGAATTATCCGCATTGGCATTGCAGGGTTTTGTTTCGGAAATATTATGATGCTGAGCTTTCCTGAATATTTTTCTTCAGGAAATATTGTTGATGCCGGGCTGAAAAGTTTTTTCAGTTATCTTATATTGTTGCTTTCGCTTCCTGTTTTTTTCTACAGCGCTTCGGAGTTTTTTGTCAAGTCATATCAATCTTTAAAACAAAAGACAACTTCAATAGATGTTCCTATTGCATTAGGTATTGCAGCCATTTTTATACGAAGCAGTTATGAAATTATTTCACATACGGGTGCTGGATATTTTGACAGTGGCTCAGGCCTTATATTTTTTATGTTGATAGGACGTTGGTTCCAGGATTACACATTTGATGCACTATCATTCGAGCGCGATTACAAATCATACTTCCCTGTTGCTGTTACTACGCTTAAAAAAAGAATAGAAAAATCAGTTGCAGTAAATGATTTAAAAATAAATGACATCGTTTTAATCCGTAACAATGAAATTATTCCTGTTGACGGAACGCTGATAAAAGGGAATGCACATATTGATTACAGTTTTGTAACCGGAGAATCTTTGCCTGTTTATGTTAAAGCAGGTGAATTTATTTTTGCGGGAGGAAAGCAAACAGGTTCTATCATTGAGTTGATTGTTACAAAAGAAATTTCACAAAGTCATTTAACGCAGCTTTGGAATAATGATGTTGTAAAATCGCATGAAAGCAAATTTGAAAAATTAGTAAAAGCAATCAGTCGTTATTTTATTGTTGTTACTCTTTTAATTGCATCAATAGCCGCTGTATATTGGTGGAATATTGATGTAAGAAAAGCTGTCAATGCCTTCACGGCAGTGTTGGTCATTGCATGTCCCTGCGCATTGGCATTATCAGCACCATTTACTTATGGAAATATTTTAAGAATTTTAGGTAAGAAGAAAATATTTCTTCGCAATTATCATGTAGTGGAAAGATTGGCTGACATCAATACCATTGTCTTTGATAAAACCGGAACGCTCACTGAAAACAATTCTTCGGAAATCAAATTTGTAGGAGAAGATTTAAATGAAGAAGAACAGCAGATGATTTTTTCTTTGGCAAGACATTCATCGCACCCTTTAAGCAAGTTGCTGGCAAAACATTTTATATTCAAAACCTTTTTGAATGAAAATAAGTATCAAGAAATTCCGGGACAAGGAATTACTGCAATTATAAATGACACGCTGGTAAAAGCCGGCAGTGATGAATTTATTTTGGGAAAGAAAAAAGTATCCGAAAATAATTTCACAAAAGTTTATGTTTCGTTCAATGAGGAATGTAAAGGATATTTTGTTTTCAAAAACAATTACCGTTTTGGTTTAAAAGAACTCGCACATAAATTATTGAAGAATAAATTTCGCATTGCCGTTTTATCAGGAGATAACAATGCGGAAAAAACAGTTTTGGAAAATCTTCTTTCAAAGCACGTTGAAATGCGCTTTGATGAATCACCATCCGGAAAGTTAGATTACATAAACTTTTTACATGAAAAGAAATTTAAAGTGATGATGATTGGTGACGGATTGAATGATGCCGGTGCTTTACGTCACAGCGATGTAGGCATTTCCATTGCTGACAATACCAATAATTTTACACCAGCAAGCGATGCCATAATGGACTCATCGCAACTTGAAAATTTGTATAAGCTCATTGCCTATTCTAAATCTGCATCACACATCATCATCTGGAGTTTTATCATTTCACTGCTTTATAATTTCATCGGGTTATCTTTTGCTGTAACCGGAACTTTGTCACCGCTCACTGCTGCTATTCTAATGCCCATCAGCACTGTCAGTCTCGTTTTATTTACTGTGATAGCAAGTACTGTGAAAGGTATAGTGTTTGGGTTTAAATAATATACGGAACATTTTATTGGATATGAAAGCCATCTCATTTTTTTAGTGAGTATAAAACCTTAGTAGAAAAAAATCAAATAAAACACCGTTACCTTATTACCTTATTTTATTGAAAGATAAGTTAATAAGGTAGTTGATGGATGCCAATCTTTTCTACTAAGGTTAAAGACAAAAATTAAGATTAATCCAGCAATTCATCAGAAGCAAGAATTTATCTATCTGGCAGTATAAATGCATTTCAATTATATTCCTTTTATATTTCAATCGTGCTTTACAAATGCATTTAACAAATGCCTGCGCTTTCATAAGAATCCTGACCAAAATAATTTTTCATGATATAAATCATATTTCCTTCTAACAAGCATCATGTTTTCCTACTACTTCACTAAATATTTTTGCGTCATATATGAGTGTAATTATTATCCTTATTAGTGCAAGCCTACTTGTGGCAACTGGCTTTCTCATTTCATTTTTCTGGGCTGTAAAAACCGGGCAGTATGAGGATGATTATACTCCTTCAGTAAGAATGCTTTTTGATAATGAACTTCCGAAAGAAGAAAATACCGTTGAAAAAAATAATTCCGTGTCGAACATAAAACCTCAAAATGATTTATGACTTTAGAAAAATTCAATTATGATAATAAGATAGTACGCAACTTTGCTGTGGTCACTGTGATGTGGGGAATAGTTGCCATGCTGGTAGGCTTATTTATAGCGTTGCAAATTCCTTTTCCGGGTTTGAATTTTGAACAGCACTTTACCTTCGGGAGGTTGCGTCCTCTGCATACCAATGCCATCATTTTTGCTTTTGTTGGCAACGGAATGTTCATGGGGATTTATTATTCATTACAGCGATTGCTCAAAGCGAGAATGTTCAGCGATACGTTAAGCAGGATTCATTTCTGGGGCTGGCAGTTAATTATTGTAAGCGCTGCATTGACACTCCCGTTTGGCATTACCGCAGGTAAAGAATATGCAGAGTTAGAATGGCCTATTGACATTGCCATTGCAATAGTGTGGGTCATTTTCGGAATCAACATGTTTGGTACAATTATTAAACGCAGAGAGCGGCACTTATATGTGGCCATCTGGTTTTACATTGCTACGGTTGTTACGGTTGCAGTATTGCACATTGTAAACTCAATGGAACTGCCTGTTTCATTTTTAAAAAGCTATTCTGTGTATGCAGGTGTACAGGATGCGTTAGTACAATGGTGGTATGGTCATAATGCCGTTGCATTTTTTCTCACCACACCTTATCTCGGCCTGATGTATTATTTTGTACCAAAGGCAGTTAACCGCCCTATTTATTCCTACCGCCTATCCATCATCCACTTTTGGGCTTTGATATTTTTATATATCTGGGCAGGACCGCATCACTTGTTATATACTGCATTGCCCGATTGGGCGCAATCACTCGGAGTTGTTTTCTCTGTGATGCTGATTGCACCGTCATGGGGTGGAATGATTAACGGCTTGCTAACACTGCGCGGAGCATGGGACAGGGTTCGCGATAATGTGGAACTGAAATTCTTTGTAGTGGCAATCACTGCTTATGGAATGGCTACATTTGAAGGACCAATGCTTTCGCTCAAATCGCAAAATGCCATTGCACATTATACCGACTGGATTATCGCTCACGTTCACATTGGCGGCATGGGCTGGAATGGCTTTCTCACATTCGGAATTTTATATTGGCTGATACCGAGAATTTACAACACTCCACTTTTTTCAAAAAAATTAGCAGGATTTCATTTCTGGATTGCAACATTGGGAATAATGTTTTATACCATACCGATGTACTTCGCAGGATTCACACAACATTTTATGTGGAAAGAATTTACAGAAGACGGTGTGCTGCGTTATCCTAATTTTTTAGAAACAGTGGTGCAGATTGTTCCCATGTATAAACTGCGTGCATTTGGCGGTTTGTTATATCTCACCGGTGCATTAACGATGGTGTACAATCTCGTTAAAACTGCATATTCAGGAAAGCTTATTGAAAATGAACCTGCCGAAGCTCCTGCTTTGGAAAAAGTTTATGTTGAAGAACACAAAGGTCACTGGCATCGCTGGATTGAACGCAGACCTATACAAATGCTGATGCTTAGTTTGATCTTAATCTTAATTGGCGGCCTTGTTGAACTTATTCCAACGTTCATGATAAAATCCAACATACCCACCATTGCAAGTGTAAAACCATATACACCGCTTGAATTGCAAGGCCGCGATATTTATGTACGCGAAGGTTGTTATACATGCCACTCGCAAATGATTCGTCCGTTCCGTTTTGAAACCGAGCGTTATGGTGAATATTCCAAACCCGGAGAATTCGTTTACGACCATCCATTTCAGTGGGGAAGCAAACGCACGGGTCCGGATTTACAACGCGAAGGTGGTAAGTATCCTAACTCATGGCATTACAATCACATGGAAGACCCTCGCACCATGTCGCCCGGAAGCATTATGCCTCCTTATGCTGCCATGATTGAAAATGACCTTGATACATCAAGCACTGCACCAAAAATCCGCGCCATGCAAACATTAGGAGTTCCGTATCCGGCAGGTTATGATGCACAGGCAAATGCAGACTTAATGAAACAGGCGAATCTTATCAGCGCTGATTTGGCTAAAGACGGAATTAAAGTAATGAGCAATAAAGAAGTCATTGCCATCATAGCTTACCTGCAACGCCTCGGTATAGATATTAAAGGAGAAAAATTAACAGGAAATAAATAAATTTTAAAATTATGTATAAGGAAGTTATATCAGGTATAAAAGACATCAGTGTTTATCCCGTGTTTTCGTTTATAGTGTTTTTCGCCTTTTTTTCTTTGATGACTTTTTGGGTTCTTAAATCAAAGAAGAATGATTTTGATGAAATAAGTAAAATACCGTTATCCGGCAATGATGAACAATGATTAACGACAATGATGAAAATGAAAAAAAATATTTTACCGGCAAAACAATTAAAATTTATGATAATGTGGCTGTTGTTTTCAATCACATCGCTTCATGCACAAGCTAACCTGACAGGTAAACTAACTGCTGAGCCTTCTTCATTGCTTTTAAATAGCGAATTCTATCTGACCGGAGGAGCCATTTTAGTTTTACTATTTATCATTCTGGGTTTGACAAGAACAAGTGTGAGTTTAAGCAAGGTTGTTTCGCAGGTTAATAAAAAATCTTCTGCAACTATTTTACTATTGCTGTTAAGTGCTGCTGCCTTCTCACAAACCGATGTTGCCGAAGCAAAACCGTCAAACACATTACCCGAATGGTTATTCATCCCTGATATGTACGCCTATGCTTTTTTGTTGTTTATAATGATAATAGCCGTTGTTGTTTTATATAGGATAAACATGAGGTTAATCAGGATTATGTCACCTAAAGCATTTGAAAAGGAAAGTGTTGCAGAGGCTGAAGTTGCTGTTGCCGAAAAAAAACCTGCATTCTTTCGCAGAATTTATTTGCGTTTAGTTGATAGTGTTCCCGTTGAACAGGAAAGAGATGTATTGCTCGACCATGATTATGATGGCATAAAAGAGTTGGATAACAATTTGCCACCATGGTGGAAGTATGGTTTTTATTTTACTATTGTTTATGCTGTTTTCTATTTATTTATTTATCATGTTTCGGGAATAGGAAAACTGCCGTTGGAAGAATACAAAGACGAATTGTTGCTCGCTGAAAAGCAAAAAGAAGAGCGAATGAAATTGAATGCTGAAAATGTAAACGAAGAAAATGTTGTTGCACTTACTGAGGTTAATGTCATTGCAATGGGAAAAGAAACATTTACAAAGCTTTGCGTCACTTGTCATCGGGCAGATGGAGGAGGACAGGTGGGACCCAATCTTACAGATGACTACTGGTTGCATGGTGGGGGAATAAAAAATATTTTTAAAACCATTACTTATGGTGTACCCAACAAGGGAATGATAAGCTGGCAGTCGCAATTATCACCAAAGCAAATTCAAACGGTAGCAAGTTATATACTAACGCTTAAAGGAACCAACCCTCCGGGGCCGAAAGAACCGCAAGGTGATAAGTGGATTGAAGAAAATGTTACGCTGCCTGATTCAATTACAAAAGCAAAAAATGACTCATCCATAGTTGCCGCTGCAAATAAGTTAAAAAAATAAATTGCAATTGGAAAAAGAAGCACACGGAGAAGTCAATAAAGACGAATCATTTCGCGACAGTATTTCTACTATAAATGCCGAGGGAAATCGTGCGTGGATTTATGCTAAAAAACCCAAAGGAAAATTATTCAATGCACGCACATGGGTCAGCTATGGATTTTTAATTGTGTTTTTTGCAATGCCTTTGATAAAAATAAACGGTCACCCGTTTATGCTCCTCAATGTGATTGAACGGAAATTTGTTTTGTTAGGGGTTGCATTTTTCCCGCAGGATTTTTTCCTGTTTGCTTTAGCCATGCTGACTTTCGTAGTGTTCATTGCTCTCTTCACTGCATTGTTCGGAAGGTTGTGGTGCGGCTGGGCATGCCCTCAAACTCTTTTTATGGAAATGGTTTTTCGAAAAATAGAATACTTTATTGAAGGCGATATGATGCAGCAAAAATCATTGGATCATCGCAAATGGGACAGCTACAAAGCAACAAGAAAAATTTCCAAGCATGTTGTTTTTTTTATCATTGCATTTATCATCTCTAACACTTTTCTCGCATACATCATTGGCATTGATGATTGGAAAAAAATTGTAACCGATGATTTATCCGAACATAAAGCAGGCTTTATTTCCATCCTGGTTTTTACAGGAGTTTTTTATGGCGTGTATGCGCGCTTCCGCGAACAGGTTTGCATCGTGGTTTGTCCTTACGGAAGATTGCAGGGAGTTTTGCTTGACCCTAATTCTATAATTGTAGGTTATGATTACAGACGCGGTGAACCAAGAGGAAAACTGACAAAAGCAAAAGAAAATAATTTAGGTGATTGTATTGACTGTCATCACTGCGTGGAAGTTTGTCCTACAGGAATTGATATCCGTAACGGAACACAGTTGGAATGTATCAACTGCACTGCATGTATTGATGCATGCAATTCCATCATGGATAAAATCAGCAAACCACAAGGTTTGATTCGTTACACCAGCGAGAACGCAATTAAAAAAGGAATCAGGTTTAAAGTTACTTCCCGAATCATTGGTTACTCAGTAGTGTTGTTTGTTTTGCTGAGTACATTAACCACGTTACTCGCATTGCGAAATGATATAGAAACAACTATATTGAGAACACCGGGTCTGATGTATCAAAAAACGGATGCACAACACATCAGCAATATATTCAACATCCAATTGGTAAATAAAACTTTTGGTGATATTCCGGTTGAGTTAAGAGTAGTGGAACCAAAAGGAGAAATTAAATGGGTTGGTAATGGAATTGATAATCTTAAAAAAGAATCAGTTGCAGCAGGTGAATTCTTTTTGATTCTTCCCAAATCAGAAATTGTAAAAACAAAAACCAAGGTGAAATTTGAAGTATATTCAAACGGAAAGAAAATAGATGATGCTGAAACTTCATTCCTCGGTCCAAATAATTAAATAAAAAAATTAAAATTTATCTTTCATTTTAATGCGGTAAAAAGTTACGGAATTCAATTAACCTTAGTAGAAAAACCATTTGTCAACGCCAACCTTATTACCTTATTATATCAGAAGGTAATAAGGTTTCAGACTGTGGGTCATCGCTTTCTACTAAGGTTTGAAATACAAAATAAGGTTGAACGAACTTTAGCAATCTATCTAATTTAAAGTATTAAAAAAATGAAACTCAACTGGGGCTCAGGCATTGCGATTGTTTACACATTATTTGCGGCAGGAATGATTTTGTTTGCAGTAATAGCATCCAGGCAGAATTTTGATCTGGTAACAGATAATTATTATGAGGAAGCTGTAAACTATCAAAAGAAAATTGATGCTGGAAATAATGCTGTTAATTCTGAATCAAAACTTTCAATCACATATTTAAAAACCGGAAATGCAATTGAAATAAGTACAGATGGAAAAATAAAAAGCACTATAGGAATGTTGTCGTTTTATAAACCCGATAAAGCATCCGATGATTTTAAATTGAATTTTAGTACTGACGACTCCGGTAAGCAATTAATACCACTGAAAAAATTAGCACATGGTTACTGGAAAATAAATGCAAGCTGGAACCTAAACGGTAAAGATTGTTTTGAAGTACAAAAAATATTTATTCCCTGAGTCATGAACGTAGCATTATTTCTTTCTGCATTAGCACTTGGATTCCTCGGAAGCTTTCATTGCGCGGGTATGTGCGGACCGATTGCATTGATGCTGCCAAAAAGTTCAGGATCGCAATTTCAAATAATCACAGGCAGATTCATTTATAATTCGGGACGGGTATTTACTTACATAACCATCGGATTGCTATTCGGAATGTTGGGTCTGGCAGTTGCCATGAAAGGTTTTCAGCGCGAGTTAAGTGTTTTTACTGGAGTAATAATTGTAGCCACAGTTCTGCTTACTTCGGGAAAAAAGGAACGGGTAAAAATTTATAGTGATTCAAATCTTTATACCAATACCATCAGAAAAAGTTTGAAGAAACTCTTTTCTATAAAATCTTATCCCTCATTATTTCTCATAGGCGTTTTAAATGGTTTGTTACCATGCGGTTTTGTTTATCTCGCAATTGCAGGAGCAGCATCAACCGGTTCAGTAACGGGCGGAATTATTTACATGTCATTGTTCGGTCTCGGAACTTTTCCAATGATGATGATGATTTCTCTTGCTGCCAATTATTTAGGATTGAGGTTCAGAAAAATATTTACTAAAGTTTCCCCGCTCATTGCTATAGCACTTGCTTTGTTTTTAATTTATCGTGGTACAGATATGAAAACGGATAGTTGCATTAAGGAGAAAGCAAATTCAAGTGCACCGATTTATTGCCGCGTGCCTGCGCATTAATCGAAAACCAGGATTCTGTCTAATGGAGTTTGATGCTCTTTTATAACAAACATCATAAATATACCTGACTAAAATCATTTTATTCATCATGATTATTCCCGCCCTTAGCAGAAAAATATAATCATGCCTCTTTATCAAAGATTCGGAAAAATTCCATCAAAGCGTCACATCGTTTTCCGTCAGCCAAACGGAAATTTATATCACGAAGAACTCATCGGCACCGAAGGTTTTTCAGGTATTTCATCATTGGTTTATCATTTGAATCCCCCCACGATGGTTAAGGAACATGGCAAGCCTTACAGCGTGAAACCTGAAATTGCAGTGGAAGATAACCTGCAGGCAAGAAGTTTTTCGGGTTTCGAAGTAAAACCTGAAGACGATTACATTCAAAGTCGCAAAGTGCTATTTGTGAATGACGATTTGCAAATCGGTTTAGCATCTCCACGCAAAAGCACCGCGAAATATTTTTTCAAAAATGCCGATGCAGATGAAATGCTTTTTGTGCATCGCGGTTCCGGTGTTTTAAAAACGATGTATGGTTCAGTTGATTTTGAATATGGTGATTATATCATTATTCCGCGTGGCATGGTTTACCAAATTCATTTCAACACTGCTGATAATAAATTATTGTTTATAGAGTCGCACAGTCCTATTGAAACACCAACGCGTTATCGAAATCAGTACGGACAGTTTATGGAGAACTCTCCTTTTTGTGAGCGTGATTTTAAACTGCCGCACTCCCTCGAAACACATGACGAGAAAGGTGATTTCCTAATCAACATTAAAAAGCGCGGACTTATCTATCCTTACGTTTACGAAACACATCCGTTTGATATAGTGGGTTATGATGGCTGCTGCTATCCATACTCATTTTCAATTTTCAATTTTGAACCGATAACAGGTCGCATACACATGCCGCCACCTATACACCAACAGTTCGAGGCGCGAAATTTTGTGGTGTGTTCGTTTGTGCCACGCATGTATGATTACCATCCTGATGCAATTCCGGCACCTTATCATCACAGTAATATTGACAGCGATGAATTGCTTTATTATGTGGATGGTGATTTTATGAGCCGCAATAATATTCAGCAGGGACAAATCACTTTGCATCCCGGTGGCATTCCGCATGGTCCGCATCCCGGAGCGATTGAACGCAGCATTGGTAAAAAAGAAACGAATGAACTTGCAGTAATGATTGATCCTTTTAACCCGGTTAAGATTACTAAGGAAGCATTGAAAATTGAATTTAAAGATTATTATAAATCATGGTTAAGCAAGCCAAAGGAAAAACAATTAGCATCCGTTTAAAAAATAAAAATTATGAATACAGATAATCTCACAGCAGTAAAAAATTTCAATTACTCTGAAACGAAAAAAATATTTGATAAGGCACAGGATTTTCTTCCGTTGCTTGGCACTGATTATGTTGAACTATACGTAGGCAATGCAAAGCAATCTGCACACTATTATAAAACAGCTTTCGGTTTTCAGGATATCGCTTATGCAGGTTTGGAAACAGGAGTTCGCGACCGCACTTCGTATGTTTTACAACAAGGGAAAATCCGATTGGTGCTTACTACGCCTTTAATTAAGAACAGTGAAATTGCAGAGCACATCAATAAACATGGGGATGGCGTTAAAGTAATTGCCCTTTGGGTTAATGATGCTTATGATGCTTTTCAGCAAACAGTAAAACGAGGAGCCAAGCCTTATCTGCGACCCGAAACTGTTAAAGATGCTGATGGAGTAATATGCAGGTCGGGCATTCATACTTATGGCGATACGGTGCACATTTTTATCGAAAGAAAAAACTACCACGGATTGTTTTTGCCCGGTTATCAAAAATGGGAATCAGAATATCATCCAACAACTACGGGTTTAAAATACATTGATCACATGGTTGGTAATGTTGAGTTAGGCGGAATGAATGTGTGGAGTAAATTTTATGGTGAAGTGATGGGCTTTTACAACTTAGTAACTTTTGATGATAAAGATATTTCAACAGCATACACTGCATTGATGAGCAAAGTGATGACTAACGGAAATGGTTATGTCAAATTTCCGATTAACGAACCTGCAAAAGGAAAAAGGAAATCGCAGGTGGAAGAGTATCTTGATTTTAACAATGGGGCAGGATGCCAGCACATTGCAGTTGCAACTGATGATATTGTTTTCACGATTTCGGAAATGCGCAAGCGTGGTGTTGAATTTTTATATGTTCCGGGTTCGTATTACGATACCGTTAGAGAACGTGTAGGCATTATTGAAGAAGATATGGATGAGTTGAAAAAGTGGGGCATCATGGTTGACCGCGATGAAGAAGGTTATTTGCTTCAGATATTTACAAAGCCTGTTGAAGATCGTCCTACTTTATTTTTTGAAATCATTCAACGCAAAGGCGCTAAGTCATTCGGCAAAGGAAATTTCCAGGCATTGTTTGAAAGCATAGAAGCAGAGCAGGCGAGGAGAGGGACTCTTTAAAGTGTCGTAGGCACGATATATTGGTAGAATTGAAATAGACCCATTTTAGGAAGTGCCGTAGGCACGAAATATATTTCGTGCCTA
>JBDTRM010000109.1:0-22136 GCA_039931675.1 Bacteroidia bacterium
CTTCCCATAGCTTTTCGTTACTATGCATTTTGCTAAACCACAAATCCTTTTCTTTGTGCATCACAGAATAGAAACACCTTAAAAATGAAATTACGAGTATATTTAATTTTGACAACTCTCCTCTCTTGCAATTATTCAAAGCAAAAGGAAGAAATCAAAAATGCAGACATCAGTACTAACAATACCGAAGGCTTGTTTTTAATAGGGAAATGGGTAATGTGTGCTGAAGGTAGTCTTGATGGAAGTACTACCCATTATAATGTTTGTCCACAAATAATTTTTAATTCAGACAGAACGGCTAATTATTTAACAGGAGAAACCTTACGGGAAACGATACGGTGGAAAGTTGAGAAAGACACTTTATTCGCCACACATTTATATTTCGGTAACAATGATACAACAGAACGATTTCCCGGTTATAAATATATTATTGTTAAAAAAGAAGATGCTAACTCAATAGATTTGGAACTTAAACAAATCGAGAAAAAATATATCATGTATCTTGGAAGACAGAAAAGTAAATCAGAAATACCTTCATTTAAATAATCAGCCTTCAAACCTCTACTCCATTAATATCATCTATCCACAAAAACTAATTTGAAAACATATCTTTGTTTTATGAGAAGCACTTGCAAATTCTTTAAACACCAGGCATGCAACCGCACATGAGAAAATTTATTATCTTATTCATTACTTTAGTTTTACTTGAAAATTGTAGGTGTAAAATGTCTTTCGCTCAGATGGAAGATTGCAGAGTTTCATTGTCTAATTCAAGGCATACAGCTGACAGTTTAAATCATATAGTAAAAACTGTTTTAAAGAAAAAAGTAGTAACGCCACAGTTTATATCAAATAATCGAATCGGTTATACTTGTCTCATGTATCTATTAGAGTATTGGGATTACTGTTCGGTGAAGAAGGAGGGTTCCCAAGTAAAAGCAAAAAAACACATTGAAGATATCATTAAATATTGTGATATAATTATTCGGTTTGAAAGGGGGGACGGCTCCGAATTGTATGGTGAGGTTAGGACTTCAGGCGCTAACATTTTGAAAGGCAATCATTTTTACAAGGAATCACCCTAATGGCGCAACGATCACCCTCTCCTGTTTCAAGTCTTCCCTTGCCTTGTGCCGCTGCATGACTTGAAACGCATCTAAAGACTATTAAATATAATAATGGTAAAACAAAAATAAAAAGTAATAAAGGAACAGGTACAACTTTAAGCTATTAGGATTATGAACAAGAAAAATTATTTATTGGGAATAATATATTTAATTCCATTTTTTGGAAATGCACAAATAAAAATTGATAGTTCAAAATCTTTTTTAGATACAGCAAGAACGGTTTATTTATCAAATGAATTAAATGCAAAGTTTCAAATGAAAATTTACTCAGATAGCTTAAATAACTTGAAAGAAAACGCCCCATTACCAAAATTTTTATTTAATCCTTGTTTTGATAATCAACCTATTTATTGGAAAAATCTGCATACTCCAATTTCATTAAGAAGCCTTGTAATAAATGAAGTTCATAATAAAAAAGTACTACTAAGAATGAGTAAAGAAAAAAGACTACGAAATATCTGCAAAGAAAAAAGTAGTTTTATAATTCCATATTCAGAAAAATCCTATTACATATTAATACAAGAAAAGTTACAAAAGAAATGATTTTCAAAGCCACTCAATGAGTGACTTTTGTTTTTCATTCCTGCCCCCGCTCTTAAAGAGTTTGCTGGGTCGCTACCGCAACGTCTCCAGACTTGTGGTGGGGTAGTCTGAGTTTCTATTACTTTGTGAGCACACATCATCATACAACATTTCAATAAAGAGTAACAACTATTTATTTCTCGAAAAGTAATGATATTATTCTTCCCATAGCTTTTCGTTACTATGCATTTTGCTAAACCACAAATCCTTTTCTTTGTGCATCACTTCATCACAATATTGTTAACAACCAGCGTTGAGGTTGGGCGGCTGCGGGGGATTCATTACATTTTTCGAAGACAAATAGATTACTCCTCTTTTATTAGTTTACCTTTTTCCCAAAATTCTCTTTTTATCAATTTACTATCATCTGTATAGTATCTCCATATTCCATCTTTAATAGATTTGTAACCGCTTGTTATTAAATAATTTTCATACGTAGCAGTTGAGTCTCCTATTGTTTCATTATAAAAATACTCTAACCTAATAATCGTATCATTGACATTAATGTAATATGATCCAATAATTTTCGGATTACCATTGTCATAATTTTCTCGAAACTCACCCGCTAAACAACCGTACAAATAACTATTAATGGATTCCAAATTACCATTCTCAAACCATGTCATTGAAGGACCATTTTTTTTTCCAAGTGTGAAAAACTGCAAATTTTTTCTTTGCTTGTTTTTGTAATAACATTCTTGGCAAAATTCATTAAACTTTTTAGTAGTATCAACTGAATAAAATTTACAAAAACTGGAATCTCTGTAGGTTATCTGATCAATTTTTACAGCAGGTGTAGTCATAAGGAAATCCTGAGAGATACAGGCAGTTGATAATGCTTGTAATGAAATAACTAAAATGATTTTTTTCATTTGAGATTAATGTCTTGAATAGTGTATTCCTCAGTTGACGAGTCTCTCCCCGCTGTTCCTAAGTCGGTTTCGAAATGCTATCGCAATGCCTCCACGTTTGTGATGCGAAAGTCTGAGTTGTTATTACTTTGGGAGCGCATATCATCATACAACATTTCAATAAAGAGTAACAACTATTCATTTCCCGAAAAGTAATGATATTATCCTTCCTGGCAATAGCATCCCGCCAGTAGACTATTTTATCCTAAAAACCTCGAAATGATAATTTAATTTTTTTTTATCCCTTGAAAATTTGAGGAATGATGCGTTCCTTATTTAAAAGTTACAACTTATGGAAGTCTTACCCATTTAATATTGGAATAATAAAGTGGAGAAATATTATTTTCTCTTGTGTACTTAATTCCATTTTTTGCAACAAACTTTTCCCATTTTCTAATACTTCTTAATCCTTTTCTAATAATACCTTTGTATTTTACCTTATAAGTTATGTGTTGTGATTTATCTATAGTTTGTTCAACTTCAACAATATGTTTGTTATCAGAAAGGGCTATATTATTTTGGAACATAAAGTTCGATTCGTATAGTGCATTGATAAAATAAATAAATAAAATTTTTGTTGGAATAAGAATTACAGAATTTCCTCTTTTTAATGGTTCAGATTCTGAATATATTGAAGGCTTTACTGGAAGATTTTTGTTAATAATAATTGTCGTATTAACTGCGAACTCTGAGTTAACAACTTCGGGGAGTATTAAATTACCAAACTGGTCCTTGTTATTATTTTTATCTATTAAATAAAGGATAAGTTTTGTTGAATCAATACTATCAGCACACAAACTATTATTATATAGATTATACTGAATGGTATCTTTAAAATTAACAAAGTTTACAAAACATTTTGAATATATCATTTTGAAATCACAATCACTGGATTGTGATTTAACAGATTTAGTAATTAATAAAATATAAATTATCAAAATTGCTTTTTTATGCATTGCTCTTCTATTTTGTTGTTCCATTACTTTTCGCGCTATCGCAATGCGTTCACGCTTGTGATGCGGTAGTCTGAGTTTCTATTACTTTGTGAGCACATATCCTCATACAACATTTCAATAAAGATTAACAACTATTTATTTCCCGAAAAGTAATCATATTATCCTTCCCATGATATTCGTTACGATGCATTTTGCTAAACCACAAATCCTTTTCTTTGCGCATCATTTCATCACAATATTATCCTTCCCCACATTAACAATTGAAAAATGAAAAAAAAAGATTTGCTAATATATGGTCCAATTTTCATAATTTTTTTACTCAGTATTTTTTGGAAATATGAGATGCTTTCAATATTTGGCAATTTGGGATTAAGTATATTATATACTGTTTCTGGATTAATTATGTTAATTAAAATTATCTTTTTTAGAAAATAAAATGAAAACTTTCAAACGAATAATCTTTACTTATTGCTATAGAATAACCATTATTTTTTTTACTTGCATGCTTTTTATAATTTCAGTTATAGATTTATGGCCATTTTATCTTGAAAAAATGCCGCCAATTATAGCATATCTTTTTTGGCTTTCATTAGGATTAATGTTAGGATGTTATTGGGCAATAGAATCTGATAAATATTTAAATAAATATAAAGACAATTAAACCCCACTGGCATAGATATCAGGAAGCTATTTGTTACGATGCATTTTGCTAAACCACAAATTCTTTTCTTTGTGCATCATTCCATCACAATATTTTTTTTTGCACTGCGGAGCAGCAGAGGAATTCAATTTTTTTTCTCTACTTTTCAGAAACCAAATATTTTTAAAATGATTATGATTCAACAATTGACTGCTAAATATATAATTGCCGAAACTTTTAAAATGGCAGGTCGGGGAGTTGTATTTGCAGGTTATATAGACGAAGGAATTGTTTCTATCGGAGACATTATTGAATTCAATGCTTTTGATATGCTACGTCAAAGAAAAATTATAGGAGTTGAGGGTCTCACAATTTCGCAGTCAAACAAAATAAATACAGGACTCCTCATTAAATGCGAAAACGAAATTGAGATGGATGAATTGCGTAACTGGAAACCAAACAATCAAGTTGCAATTATCTACAAGTCGGAAACCCCAAACCCGCTGCATGACTTGGAACGCATCTAACCCCACACACTAACTAATTTGAAAATATATCTTTGCTTTATGAGCAGCACTTGCAAATACTATAAGCACCAGTCAGGCAACCGCACATGGCTTGAGAAGACTGGCGCCAGTTGAGGGTAGGTACCAAATATATTTCGTGCCTACGGCACTTCCTAAAGCGGGTGTATTTAATTTCTACCAATATTTCGTGCCTACGGCACTTTGGACGCTGTACAAATTTATCCCCTTTTTAGTATAAGTACTCCCAATGCTCAAAAAAGCAAAAAGACCAAAAAGTTCCTAAAAAGCCCTTTTCGGGTTCGACTATTAATACGGGCACATAAACCTGGTGGTAAGATAAAGTGTGCTGCTGCTTAATGTCCATGGCGCATCGCATATTGATATTTCCCAACTGGTCGAATTCTTTTGATTAACATAAACCTTTCCCCCGTCACTCAGTGTGCCTGAATTAAATCCCGCATGGAATATAACATTAACCTCATCAGCACCCGGATTTGAAGATGTGGTAGTGGTGTAAATTTTTGTTGACGGCTTTGAACCAAAGTTGAAAACTACAGAGTTAACATAACTGAATCCGCTGCAATGAACTTCCCAGCCATCTATGCCCGCCACCGGGGCCTGGGCAATCATATTATCAGTTGGAGTTCCGCCACCTATGTTAATCGTATTTAAAGCGGGAGTGCAGGGCGCAATAACCGGTGTGGCTTTTATGCTATCAAGCGCAACGATATTTCCATAAACATAACCATAATCATTCGTGGCCCACGAACGGAAATAATACTTTTTATAAGGATCAAAATCCGAATAAGTTGCAGTAAAAGTGCTGCCGTCAATGTTGCAAATAACCTGCCCGTCTAACATATACGGAACAGAATCAGTGCTAAGGCAAAATCCTGCATTCTCAATCTCCGCGTTTCCTTCTGAAATAATTTCACCGGTAACTTCCACTGTACCGTCAGGATTAACAACAGCCGAAACAGTTTTTACTTCAGGAAAATAATCGTTTACATCTTTCAATGTTTTCTTGCACGAAGCAATCATGGTTGCGCCTGCAATTAAAATAACAAATAATATTTTTTTCACGTGTCTGTTTTTTTAAGATTAATCATTAAAAGAATAACGGAAGCCAAGTCCAAAATCATTGTGCGAAAGCCCTCCCATTTCAGCAGCTAAATAATAGGCACGTTCAGCTTCCAAAAAAACACCTGCGCGGTCAGTTAAATTATAAGTAACTCCTGCTCTTATACGTAATCCGCCAAAAATACTGCCTACAGTGTTCGAGCCGTCCGAAAGTGTTGCGTAATGCGAATCGTAATCACGGGATATTGCGCCAGCTATCACATCCAGTCCCGGATAAAGAACTAAATTACCGGTTTCAAAAACCTTGTAATCAGCCCCGCAGAATATGTATCCCATATTGTATTTATGATAAACTTCATAGCCTGGCAAAACATAGCTGCCGCTGCCATCCGTCATGGTCGCAAAAACAGGGAATGTATCAAGACGCGGTTTCAGCACCAGGTAACTAATTCCAAACCGGCTGCGCCAGTTATCATCCTCATCATCAAAGCTGTTCATGTACATAATTTCAGCGCTGAATTTCCTTTCAATTGCAAATCCCTGGTCACCCGTAGGGCGGAATTGAAACACCTTTACAGCAATTTGTGCAGTGCAATTAAATGCTGTAATCAAAAACAGGAACAATAATAATTTTCTCATATAGTGTCAGTTAATTTAAGATTTTTTTAGAGTCATTATTTTAGAAGTCCTTTTGTTTTTTATGGCGCGGCTTATAATGAGCGTCTCATTTATTTTCTCAAAAGCAACAGGGTAAACATCTTCATCCTCATCGCGCATATCAAGCAGCTTCGATTTTGTAACCGCTCCGTGCTTATCTATGCCCACGCAGGTAAGCATGGCCGACTTTCCGTTAAAAGTATGAGGCTGCTCGTCTGCTTTAAGAAAAAGGTTGTTTCCATTATCCATATAAAACAAATAAAAATCATCTCCCATTGCAAAAGCCCCTACAGAACCATTTCTTACCTGGTGCTTAGCAATTTTTTTAACCCACGACAGCGATCCGTCAGCAGCAATTTTTGTAACATAAACATCACAATAATGATCAATATAGGTAGTATAGGTGTGCCCGTTAGATGTGGATGTATAAGAGGTAACATAAAAGACCTCGCCAACAATTATAAGTGAACCGTCAGGGTTGAATATAACTTTCCTCGGTGTAATAGAGCTAAGTTGCACATCGTCTCCATTCTCTTCTTTCTTCTCAGCTTTTCTTGCAGTTCTGTTACTTTCATTTTGCATTAAAAGATCAGTTGGGAATTCATAAGTTCCCTTTTTAAATTTTGAAATAGTACCGTCTTCATCAATCCTGGCACAAAACACACCATCAATGCCGGCATTCTTTTTCACAACTCCCGAATAATAACCTACGCATACAGGAGTATGGTCAGCGGTTTCGTATATATTAAGCGACTTTATCAGGATATTATCAAGCGACATTTTTATATTTTTCATGTTGCCATCCTTATCTAACCTTATAATCTCATAACTTGAGTTTACAGCGCCATCCTTAGTTACTTCCTTTTTCGAAGTTGTTTCATATTTCTTTACCAGGATATATGCATTGCCCTTACTGTCGGGCTGATAATCTAATATTGACATTTCAGATTCAAAATACGGCATCACAATTTCCTTGCTCCATAATTTATTCATGCTCGAATCAACCATTACCAATCCTATACGATCCTTATTTTTCTTATCGCTCTTAAACTCTTTCTCAAGCATATACATGATCAATATTTTGGTATGCGCCACATCATAATAAAACTTAAATTTATTAGTCACCTCGCCTATTGCAACAATACCATAACTATGATATTCCATGCTTCCCACCAGCTTGCTCTTAGTAGCTACAAGCTCTGTTGACTTAGAAAGAATCTTTGAATTTTTCAAATCAACTTCACGTGCCTCAAGATGTTGCACTTCTTCTTTCTTGTCATAGTTTGAATAAAACCAGTAAGTTTTACCACCTACCTGGTAAACTCCGTCATACTGCATGCTTTTGGGATAGTCATGCAAATCTATCGGTGTGGTTTTCTTAACCACAAATGATTTGTCAAGATTCTGGATAACAATCTCCTTGTCCTCCTGGAAGCTTAAAGCGGCATAGCCGGTTTCATCCGTTCCATAAAAGCCAAGTGCCTCATGTTTTTTAGGATACTCATACTCGGGACTGAATTTAACAGTGAAAGGTGTTCTGTTTTGGCCGATAACTGTAGCAAATGACCCCATAATAAATAGGGTACTCAAATAAAAGTGTTTCATGTATAAAAGGGGATTAATTTTTTTGGGGGCGCAAAGATGAAATTTAAAATCTTTAAATCAACAACGGCTACAAAAAATTTTTTTGAACCTGATGTCAGTTTTCAAAACACAGTATTTTACTTTTTAGTCAATAGATCAGTTAAGTTGCCAATGCAAGCAAATAAGTTACGTTTGTTCAGATAAAAACAAAAGCATGAAAAACAATCAACTAAGCCTGGTAGTCCAGGCATATAAAAGTTGGAAAATCCCTTTGGTTATTCTCTCCCAAAACACGTGGTAGAAAGTGCTCCGGGCATGGTTCACCAATAAAATAAAACGAGGCTGCTTTTTCAGGCAACCCCGTTTTTGAAATTCAAACAAACAAACAAATTTTATTGAATAATAATCCTGCTGCGTGACTGATTATTTTTCGATTCAATATCTAAAAGATAAATTCCTTTTGAAAGGTCTTGCAAATCAAGTTGGCGGTTGTTCACACCTTCAAAACCTGTTTCAGAAATAGTTTTAACTATTCTGCCTTCGGTATCAATAACTCTTATCGTAAACGATGGATCATCTGCAAGGTTGAATTGAACATTTAAAATACCGGCTGTAGGATTTGGATAAACTATTGTGTTCATAATATCAATACCATTGTTCGCAACTTCATCATCCATCATTCTTGCCGTTCCACTGCCGCACTCATAAGTCGCCCAATTCCAGTCAACATAATCTTCAGTACTTACACTTTGAGCAATAAACTGACCTGTCATGATTGTATGGTTCGATGACTGTGCAACATCAACAGATAATTGATGGAATCGTACATCAATGCTTGCTTTCACTTTGCAACATTGGTCTATCATCACTACATCTTGCTCTACATACACTTTTACATTATAGGTGCTGTTCCAATTGAATTCGGTGCGGTTTCCTAATTCCATTTTCCTGCGTATAACTAATTGTGTATTGCCATTAAAGGTTACTTCCGATTTCAAATTGTTATCGGAATTTTTAGTTGCAAGTTCCTTTATATAAATAAATCCGCTGCCTGTAAACTTTACTTTGGAGTTTTTTCCTACCAATATTTTCCGGAATAAATTGCCATTGAGTTGATAAACACCTACGTAATTATCAGGTACAGTAATATCATAACCCGGATCAGTTTGCGTATTGTATTTAAAAGAACTTGTTGTGGGTTGCGGTGCAGTTGCAAAATACTTTGTACCATTAACCGCTGAACCATAAGCAACATAAATCATAGAGGATTTTACCCATCCGTTTACAGTTGAATTATCAAAAACGTTTACGCTTCTTCCACAGCCACTCAGCCACACGCCTACATTACCATTTACAACGTTTCTGTCTAAATCAACTTCATCTTGTGCCAATATGCAATAGCTGATTACGCTACCCGGGTCCTGCGATATGTTTACATTAAAGCTGCATGTGGCAGTTAAGCCTGCACCATCGGTTGCTGTTAAAGTTACAGTTGTAGTTCCTTTACCCTTAAGCGTACCGGCAGCGGGGCTTTGAGTAATTACAGGTACTCCGCAATTATCGCTCTTAGTTGCAAGAGTTGTGTAATTTGGTAAAGCTATGGTACAGTTGTTTCCTAAATTCAGTGCTTGTGTTGCAGGGCACGAAATAGAAGGAGGCGTTATATCCTTAACCGTTACAATAAAGCTGCATGATGACGTTAAGCCTGCAGCATCGGTTGCCGTTAAAGTTACTGTAATGGTTCCTTTACTTACAGATGTAACTGCAGCAGGGCTTTGTGTAACAGTTGGCACTCCGCAGTTGTCGCTTTTTGTTGCAAGACTTGTGTAATTTGGTAAAGCTATTGTGCAACTGTTTCCCAGGTTAAGAATTTGTGCACCAGGACAAGAAATTGAGGGCGGTGTTGCATCCACAACCGTTACATTAAAGCTGCATGTGGCTGTTAAACCAGCGCCATCGGTTGCTGTTAAAGTTACGATAGTTGTTCCTTTATTTATTGATGCGCCTACAGCAGGACTTTGTGTAATGACTGGCACTCCACAATTATCACTCTTTGTTGCAAGACTTGTGTAATTTGGTAAGGCCACTGTACAACTGTTTCCTAAATTAAGAACTTGTGTTGCAGGGCATGAAACCGTAGGAGGCGTTACATCGTTAACCGTTACGTTAAAGCTGCATGATGCGGTTAAGCCTGCACCATCAGTTGCTGTTAAAGTTACAGCCGTAGTTCCTTTACCAACAGGTGTGCCCGCAGCAGGGCTTTGAGTAACTACAGGTACTCCGCAATTATCGCTCTTTGTTGCAAGACTTGTGTAATTCGGTAAGGCTATAGTACAACTATTTCCCAGGTTAATAGTTTGTGCTACAGGGCAAGAAATTGATGGAGGCGTTACATCAGCAACCGTTACATTAAAACTGCATGATGCTGTTAAGCCTGCACCATCAGTTGCAGTTAAAGTTACCACCGTTGTTCCTGCACTTACAGGTGAACCCGCAGCAGGGCTTTGAGTAACTACCGGCACTCCGCAATTATCGCTTTTTGTTGCAACTGTTGTATAGTCTGGTAAAGATGCCGAACAGGTGTTTCCTAAATTCAACGTTTGGGATGCAGGGCATGAAATTGAAGGAGGAGTTATATCTGATACGATTACATTGAAAGTGCATGATGTTGATAAGCCTGTACTATTTGCTACTGTTAAAGTTACTATGGTGGTGCCATTTCCAACGGATGTGCCGGGAGGAGGGCTTTGGGTAACTATTGCTAATCCGCAGGCACTGCTTGCTGTTGCACCCAATGAATAATCAGGTAAGGTAGCTGTGCAATTTGCTCCCATGCTCAGGCTTTGACTACCGGGGCATAAAACAGACGGCATATTTGCATCAGCCACTGTTATAGTAAAGCTGCATGTGCCTTGATTACCTAAACCATCAGTTGCCATATAGGTTACAGTGGAAGTACCTGTTGGAAATGCACTGCCGCTTGGCAAACCGGAAATAAGAACAGAACTGATGCTACAGCCAAACTCAACACAATAAGGTTCAGAATAATTGCTGTCGAGATCATTCCATATACCATAGCCTGCACCATAGAATTCAGAATTGTCTTCATTACCACCATAATTGTTGGGTTCACCGCCTGCCCAGCTTGCAAAGTTCATCAAGGTGCCATCCACCCATTCCCATCCGCCCGAAGGTTCGGCATAATCGGGACTTGCGTGATTCTGAAAGGCTCCAATCAGGAAAAAAGAAGTTGCGGCAACATTGGTCAAAAAAGTATTTTCGGCTGCAGAGTTGATAGATACTAACTGTCCTCCTGCGGCAACAGCAGCCGCCTTTGCGGCAGGCCAGTTTAACGAATTAAGTGACATAAAATAAGTGTGACCTCCGAATGTACCCAAGTAGGTATAACCGGCAAGCGAAGTTGGTCCGGTGCAGCAGGTATCCACTACTGTGGGGGCTGAATAATTTACAACTGCCGAGCATTGACCAGGGTCTTGGTTAACAGTAATATTTCCCGGGCAGGTGAGTTGAATGCACCCTTGCGCTTGTGCATTGTAACCAATTAATAACAAGCATGTTATAAATAACAATTGCTGTAAACATTTTAGAGAGTACTTTTTTAATTTCATATTTTATATTTATATATAGTTTGTTTTGCAGTAATAATAGTGAGAACAAATAATTCATACCGATTAAATTTGGTGAAACAAAGAATCTATTTGACGAATGCTTGCAAGAAGGTGATAGATCGGGTTTTTCTTGTCGTTTAGAATAAAATGAAAGGTGTGAGTTGTGTCTAATGCTCTTCAAGAATAAATCTCGTAGTTTTTCAAGTTCAACAATTCAATTACGTTTGTTGAAATAATAATATCATCATGAAAAATAATCAGAGAATTACTTTCGGGCTTGTAATAACTATTGCGATTTTTTTAACCTCCAAATTTGTTAGCAGTAAAATACATTTGAACAGCGAATGGATACCTGATACTTTTATCAGCCTAAGCATAATATTGCTTCTGTCTGTTATTGCAATCTGTGTAATGAGAAAAGATTTGGATTACAAAATTTCCTTCCCCAAATTAAACACGGTTATAAAACCGATTGTAATTGCACTTGTTGCAACTATTCTTATTAATATATTGATGACATTAGTCACAAAATTAGCAGGAGGAAAAGATGAATTACATCCGGCATTTTTAAAAATGAGCTGGAAGCAGATTTTCGTTTTCGTTTTTATCTATGCAAGCATTGCCGAAGAAATTTTGTTTCGGGGCTTCTTATTGAATTCTTTGAAATCATTAAAGCCAATCGGAGTCACATTTTTTAAAAGACGAATAAACCTTTCTGTAATTATCAGTGCGTTAGCTTTTGGTTCAGCACATCTTACATTAATTTCAACAGGTGTGGACTCACTGTTTGTGATGAGAATAGTTTTGTTTGCAACCTGCCTTGGAATAATTGCAGGCTATTACCAGGAAAAATACGACAATAACGCTTATGCAATAATTGTTCACATGTCAGGTAATTCTATTGCTGTGATAGGATCATTTTTAATGAGCCTTGGAATTCGTTGATTCATTTGGGTTATTTGTAAATGGAATAATTATGTTGGATGAGATAATAAATGTATAACCGCACTTCAAAATGAAGATATTGATTTTTATTACAGTTATTCTTTTCATCTCTTTGCACGCGTATGGTCAAACAATATATAAAACCTGGTATGGTTCAAACAACCTGACTCTGAAAATTGAGTTCCCCGATAGAGCAATTATTAACCACGGTGAAAACGTTAAAATTAAGGTCAAGGGAGATAAGCTGAAAATACTTACTTACTACTATATAGACGGAATAATTTTCTGGAGACATAAAGAAACATGTAAGTATAAAATTGAAAAACTAACAGCAGACACTTTGATTTTAACGCAAAAAGTCAAAGAGAATAGGTCATGGGAATTCATGACGGATTCCGTTTTAACATTCACTGATCATAATTCCAATAATCTAAAATGAAACAAGTGCTTTTATCAAATTTGGACGCGCATTAACTGATGCAATCAATGGAAAAATTCAAAATCAAACCGGGTGGGTTTAAGGAAATCAAAAAACAAGTTCTTAAAAAATTAATTCCATTTTTCATTGTTATAATGGCTGTTTCGATGGGAATTTCTTACCTGGATATAAACCATAAGAGCAAACATGTAAATGTTATGCTAGAAGTAGTTATAGGAATTACAATAGTTTTTGGCGTAGGTGGTTTCGGGATTTTTCGTGCTGTTAACAGGCTGAAACATTTGTTTGAAAGTTACACACTTACTATTACTGATAATTCCGTAATTCGCGAACAGCATAATACACTTACGATAACTCTTTTATTCAGCGATATTAATCAAATAATAAAAAACAGTAACGGCAGTTTTACAATTAAAGGAAGAAACGCCCTTGATGTTATTGGTGTGCCTGTACAAATTGAAAACTATGAACAATTGGAAACATCACTAAATCAAATCAGGCCTCTTGCAATAAAAACACAAGAAGCAATTTCACAAAAACTTAGAGTTCCGCTTTCGTTTCTCGCACTTGGTTTAATGGCAACTGTGTACCTCGCAACAAATAAAATTATTGTTGGCATCAGCGGAGTAATTGTTAGCGGACTTTTAATCTGGTCGTTAATTCAAATACAACAAAACAAAAATATTGACAGCAAAACAAAGAGAGGAAGTTATTGGTCAATCTTTGCTTTGGTTTCAATTATTGCAATGACCATTTACAAGCTATTGGGAAACTGATGCTCCTAACTTGCACATCAATGAATGTGTTGTCCTCAATAAATAAAACTATGCAAAAACTAACTTCATTTATTTTTTTAATAATTCTTACAAGTTTTTTCTCTTGCGATAATAAAACCGGGCAGCCTTGTGACAATCATTTTATAAGGGGCAACAATTTTTTTTTAGCAGCGGATTTGCACAATGCTTTAGTTGAGTTTGATGAAGCAATTAGGGAGGATTCAAAAAATGCGAATGCCTATTTTGGCAAAGGAAGCACTTATATGTTACTTGGCAATTATGATAATGCAATTCAAAATTTAAATAATGCAATTCAGATTAATCCAAAATTTACTTATGCCTACTACTCTCGTGGTTCAATCGAAAAATTAATTGGTAGAAATGAACAGGCGCTTGCTGACTATAAAAAAGCAATTGAATTGAATCCTGATTTTGTTTTTGCATTAGTTACTGCCGCAAGCACTGAAGCAGAATTAGGTCAACGTCAACAAGCAATTCAAGATTTAAGCAAAGCAATTAAGCTTCAACCAAATTTCTATTTAGCGTTTTACTATAGAGGCTCATACAAGAATACATTAGGTGATACTAAAGGTGCAATTGATGATATTACAAAAGCATTAAACATTAAATCTGATTTTGCAAACGGATATTTAGCGCGGGGAATTTATAATGGTGATATTAAAAATTATGAAGAAGCTGTGGAAGACCTGTCAAAGGCAATTAAATTAGAAATCAATGACACCAGGGCATTTCTTTATCGTGGTGTGTATGAAAACTTATTAGGACAAAAGGAAAAAGCGTGCATAGATTTTAATAAAGCAAAACTAATGGGTGATGCAGCAGCTCAAACTTACATTGAGAAATATTGCAAATAATAATTCTCTTGCTTATGCGAGACTTCTGCCTTTCACTAAAATCAGATAAACGAACTTAAACAACATGGGCTTATTCCTATCACTTTCAGGAATTATCGGGAAATCATCGGGCAGCGTTATTAATAGCCTTGCCAATTATGCAAAGTCAGTTAACGGTGGGCTTCAACCTGCAGCTATTGATAATGAGCATGAAAATTTTTGTGTGGTAAAGGAGGCCAATGGCAACTCATGTATTCTCTACCCATTCCATTATACCGAGTGGGACAATTCTTCAAAATTTATTTCACGAGAGTTGCAGGCGCCTGTTTTTTCCTGCCATATACACGATGAAGACCTTTGGATGTTTGTGGTTTATAATAACGGAGAGGTTGTTTCACAGTTCAATCCTGTTCCTGATTATTGGGATGACAACATCAGCCAAAAAGAAATTGATAAATGGAAAGGTGATGCAAATACAGTTTGTAAATACGTAAGAAATTGCAAACCTGCAGACATTGAAAAATATCTAAAACGCTGGAACCTTGATGACGAACCTTTGGAGAAAGCATACAAAGAAGATGAATTTACTCTTGGCGATTGCTGGCAACTTATTGACTTCCTCAATAAACTCGGCATATCATATCCGTTAGATAACGAAGGAAATCCTACCGGGCAAGTATTTAAACTTTGGACATCACAACTCAAATTAGAAGCATCCGAACCTAAACAAGCAATTCAATCAAAAAATAATCCCGCTCAAAATAAATCTAAACCCTGGTGGAAGTTTTGGTAATTCTAAGGAAACAAACAAAGTGAAACAATCAGAATAAAATGATAAGACTAACTACAACAATTATTTTTATGGGACTTCTAACATGGCTATCGGGTTGTGTGAACAACAACAACAACAACAACAACAAAACTCAACAGGCAAATCAAGACACTGTTAAACTTGAAGACATAACTTCAAGAATAAACCCTGATGAAGGTTTTAATGACATCTTTTTGAAAATAGTAAACGATACAAAAACTGATACAACGCATATTTATATTGCGAAAGGACTTTACAAAAACAAAACTGTTGGGCTGCAAATTGAAGTCCGTTCAAAAATTGGTGCAGGATTCACTGATGGACAAGTAGCAGACAACGGAGGTTTTATTGCAAAAGGTGTTCGATTAAAATCAATCGGGCAAGAAAGCGATGAATTTATAAAAGCGCTCGCAGATCTTTACAAACAACAAACATCAAAAGGTTTCTCAAAACAGGTTATTACGGCAACAGCTTTTTCTTTAAATGAAAAAGCATCAGACCTTGACAAAAAAGGTTTATACAATTTCAAACTTTTCTTTGGTGAAGAGGATGAGAATTTATATTCTGAAATCTTCCTTAATATAAATACAGCCAAAGGGGAAATTGAACTACCCGAAAAGGATGATTCATACAGGGAACCATTAATAAAAGTTTGGACGAGATAATACCCTGAAGCAATGACAATTTTTAAAGATCACTTTTCAAGACAATCAGACATTTATGTAAAGTACAGACCACATTACCCCGAATCACTTTACGCTTATTTATCTTCTTTTACCAATGAACATAAGTTGGCATGGGATTGTGGAACTGGTAACGGACAAGCAGCAATCGGCCTTGCAAAAGTTTATGATAAAGTAATTGCAACAGATCCAAGCGAGCAGCAAATCAAAAATTGCATCCCGAATGAAAAAGTAAAATATCTTGTTGAAAAAGCAGAACACACTTCTATTGAATCAAATTCGGTTGACTTGATAACTATTGCCAATGCATTGCACTGGTTTGATTTCGATACATTTTATAAAGAAGCGAATCGCGTATTAAAATACAATGGAATTATTGCCGCATGGTCTTATTGCCTTCCATCCGTTTCTCCTGAAATTGATGAAATAATAAATCACTTTCATTACATCACTTTGAATGATTATTGGTTGCCCGAAAACAGGTTGGTTGAAAAAAAATATGCAACAGTTCCATTTCCATTTGAACAAATTGATAGCCCGGTTTTTTATTCTGAGAAAATAATGAACCTTAAAGATTTTATCAGCTACTTAAATACCTGGTCGGCAGTGCAACGATTTATTGATATAAATAAATTTAATCCCACAGAAGAATTACAAATTGAGATAATGAAAATATGGAACAAAACAGATGCTGAAAAAAAGGTGACCTGGGAGTTGACATTAAAAGTTGGAAGAGTATAGCATTGCCCGAAAAAACATTAGGATGACTTTCATTTATTAGCTTGACCAAACCTGGTTCATTTCTTTCTTTTATCGAAGCGGAAGTTAAAGAAATGTATTACCAAATACATTATGTTTGTTTGGATAATAATATGTTGGCACCAATATTTTTTACTACATGAATAAACTTACGCGGATATTAAAAATTGTTGGAATTCCTGTTCTCTTTGCTTTGATGTTACGATTTGTTTTCGGAGTAAAGACGATGCATGACTTGTATTCTGTAATGACAATTTCTTTTTTGGTTTGTCTTCCAATGGGAGTGGGGGCATTAACGATTTTTTTCTCGCGCATTGAAAATGTCAAATCATTATCCTACCGGCTTGGCGCGCCACTCATTCCGATATTAGCTTTTTTCGTTATCACTTGTGCCCTTGCTATTGAAGGCTTTGCCTGTTGGATAATGGTACTGCCTTTTTTTCTTATAGCAGCTTCCATCGGTGGATTGATTGCAGGTTACTTTAAATTGAAGGCACATAAAAAAAGCGAACGGCTTTATGTATCTGTAATATTGTTACTCCCGCTTTTCACTTCACCACTTGAACTAATGATTGGAGCAATTCCCGGTAAATACAAAGCATACACTTACATTGACATTCATGCATCAGCCGACAAAATATGGAGTAATGTAACTCGTGTAAAAGAAATTGAACAACAGCAAGATAAAGGCTGGCTTACTCGTACTTTGGGTTTTCCCCGACCAATAAAAGCAGAACTTAATTATGATGGAGTTGGTGCATCAAGAGAAGCAATTTTTAGTGGCGGACTTACTTTTCATGAAAAAGTTCTGAGCTACTCGGACAAAAAGAAAATGACTTTTTCAATCAAGGCATATCCATATCAAATTCCATCAACCACAATGGATGAACATGTTGTAATTGGCGGAGATTATTTTGATGTTTTGGATGGAACTTACGAATTGCAAAAATTAAATGATGACACTTACCGGCTGAATCTTTACAGCCATTACAAGCTGACAACAACTTTTAATTTTTATGCAAGCTGGTGGGCAGGCTGGATCATGAAAGACATTCAAAATAATATTTTACAGGTTATAAAACAGAGAGCGGAGCAAACAGGCTAACAAATTTATTTGATGCTATTAGCATTGGTTTGTATCGCTGCACTGTTAGTTCCTTTGCATCATAGAATTAAAAATTGCGCTACTAAAAAATTGGTAGAGAATAATAAGCAAATACGATTGGCAGAAGCCAGGAGAACTATTGCGAAATTGGAAGGAGAAAATTTGAATTAATACACGTGTTGGTTTTCCTCTTCGAAAAAAAATGATTTTAATCACTTACTTCTTTAACAATTATCATAAAAAATTACTGTTGAGTTCATTTCCTTTGTATTTGAAATCTAATATGACTATAAGATAATTTATCATTGAAAATGGAACAGTTAAATAAGTTAACCATTGCGCAGATTGTAATACAGCATCCTCAATATGAAAGTTTATCCCTGTCAGCATTGATTGACCTTATCGTAAGCAAACACCATCGCTTTGTTAAGGATTATTGCTTGTCAATTTACAATCATCTTAAAAGCATTGCAGGCAAGCATGGAGATAAGTATCCTGAACTAAAGAAAGTTATTGAACTGTTTTCAGAACTTAAAGACGAACTCGAACAACATATAAAAAAAGAAGAATTAATTTTATTTCCCCGGATAAAAAGAATTGAAGAAGCATATAACAGGAATGGGAATGTACATAACATAAATATTGAATCGCCAATTGCAATTATGGAAACAGAACACGAAACTGTTTATCTTTTATTAGATGCAATACGGAAACTTACCTGTGATTATTCTGCACCAAAAGAAATATGTAAAACCTATAAGTTATGTTTTGATGAATTGAAATTATTTGAACAAGACCTTCACCTGCACATACATCTTCAAAACAATATTTTATTTCCGGGCGCATTAAGAATGCAAAGTGAAATGAGTCATGCTTTATAGTATTGAGGATGGTTCGTTGATAATTATTGCCGCTTGTAAACATTAGAATTAATCACATTCCAATCATCTTGTTTCAATGCTTTTAAAAACTGGAAGGTATTGATGCGTTCAATTTTCTGATCATTAACCTGGCTGATGTAATAGAGCATTTTTTTTTCTTTTAAAATCTCTGTCAACTCTTTTGAATTACATTCAATATCTGCATTCACAATATCATCCTGGCTTAAAGCATTAAGCGGCTGACCTTTTACATAAATAATTATTTGTTTGAGTTGCATGGTAATGTTGCCTGCATGTTTATTCCATATTTCACTTACTTCAATTTTTGTAACCTCTATGTCAGTTGGTTTTTCTACATCTTTTAGCTGGCCACTGCCCCAATCTGAAAATGTAACTGCATGCTCCACAAGAAAATCCTGCACGGCATTTATAATATCATTGGTATATTTTGATTGAGCATCTTCAATAGTTGCAGGATGTTCCAAAATGTAAGTGACGCATTTAACCTGTAGCTGTTGCGGAAATAGAGTTGTATTAAATCCAAAGCCGCTGATAAATTCTTTTTTTATTTTTTCAGATGAAATATCATCTGTTACAGGTTCGCCATTAAACTGCACAATATTGAAATCAAATTGCTTTGCGTGTAATGAGTATGCCATTAGCTGGTTGCAATTTCCATCAGCGTTTACAGATAAAATGTTTTTTAATAACGCTTCGCTTAAATCATCAAATTCAACAAAGCCATAAGCTACATCTTCACCTTTTTGATTTTTATTAAGGAATGAAAAACCAATTGTTGTTGTTTGAATTTCAGTAGCAGCTTTCGTCCAGTTTTCATAAACAAAAATATAAGGTTGCTGCGCGAATAATGTGCCCGAAGATTTTTCAATATCCTTTAATGAAGCTGCAGAAATCTGAATTTCTTTTTTTGGTGAATCCCAAAGTCGCGCGCGACCTTCAATGATTTCTTTGTAAACAAGAACATCTAACTGCTCCACGAAATTATATCCGCGGCTCATGTCTTGTCGTGCTGATGCTACTCTTAACAATACAGGTATTGCTTCGTTTGTTGCAAAACAATTATTGCAGATGATGAATGCAAAAAGAAAAATTGAGGTGAAATATTTTTTGTGAAAATTCATATTGATTATTGGAGTGATGCGAAAATAGTAAAACCATTATTACGTCATACCCAAAACGTCATTCCGATGAATATCGGAATCTGCCGATAATTTGTCAGATGCTGAAACGAGTTCAGCATGACGCGAATCTTAAGTCATTCCGAATTCATTTCGGAATCTGTCGGGAACCTGACAGATGCTGAAACGAGTTCAGCATGATGTCAATCCTAATCTGTTCTACTCAATCGCTCATAAATATTTTTCGCCTTTTCACTTTTTGGATTTCGTTTCATGTATTTGATTAAAACATTTCTCGCTTTGTCGAATTCATTTTTGTATGCAAACAATCCTGCCTGGTTTAAAACTGCTTGTTCGTAATCAGGATTTAATGCGAGCGCATTATCATAACATTTGCGTGCTTCAATTGTATCATGCCTTGTAATTAATGTTACATAACCGAGGTTACACCAGCCTTGCGGATACTTGGGGTCTTGAGAAGTGATGAATTGAAAAACTGTTTTTGCTTTTTCATTTTGTTGTAAATCGGTGAGCAGCGTTCCGTATTTATTTTGAAAATCTAAAGCGTAAGGAGCGAGTGCAACTGCACGTTCGTAAAACGGTAATGCCTGGTCAGGCTTTGATAAATTATAATATGCTTCACCGATTCTGTAGCAAGTCCATGCATCTTCATTGCTGTAAGATTTCTTGGTGAGTTGATTTAAAATATCTGGAACTGCATTTACATATTCTGCTATCTGCTTATAATCTTCTCGTAAAAAACTGATGTGAACCAATTCATCAAAATTATTTTTCACATCATCTGCATCATCATCTTTGAAATATTTTTTTGCAGAGTCGAGTGCAAATTTGGCGAAAGCGAATTTTTCAAAATAATTAATGTAAGCGCGACCTTTTGTTCCATCATCTACATTCGGATTATTGATACAGGCAATTCCGAGAAAAGATTTCACCTCATTTATTTTTTGCGCATCAAACGGCTTGCTGATGTAATGGTCGGTTACGCGCACATGCGGTATATCAATGGCGCCACTCTTGCGCATGTGGCAACTCACACAATCATTTCCTGCTTTGCTTAGTGCAACAGGATTTTCAGTGCAACTCGTTTGATGTGCATTGCCATGACAATTTTTGCAGGCATTATTAAAAATATCTTTTCCCGTAACGCGAACGCTCACATGCGGATTATGACACGTAACGCATGTAAGCGCATTTTTAAAAGGCTTTAATGTTTTTGCAAGTTCAGGATTGCCTGCAATTTTTTCGGAAGTGGCGAGAAAACATTTGCTCTGCTTTAGTCGCTCTGCATGGCTTGCCATAATGTGTTCGCGCTCCTGCCCTTTATACACAGGCATGAACACATTCATCACTTCGCTCAATTGCATGCCGGGACGAAAATCAAAAAATGATTTTCCTTTATTCAAAACTGCATTGCCCTGCACATGACAACGCTGACAAATATCAAATTGCAAATTGATGCTCAACTTTGCAGGATTCACAATGGAGTAGTCAACATACTTTGTAGTGTCAACTATTACTCCTTGCTGTTTTTGTTTAACGTGCGCCTCGCCAGGTCCGTGGCAACGCTCGCAGTCAATGCCATTGGCAACAAAGGAATATTTGTTTTCTGAGCCTTCAACCATTTGCGGAAAACCGTTGTGACACGTCATGCACTCCAAACCGATGTTGCGGTTAAAGCGCGTGTTCATTCCGTTTTCAAAACCTGGCGGCAAATCCCATTGACCGCGTTGCGTGTAAAAAGTCATAGGCGCCTGGTGCAGGTAACCGTTGGTATTAAAGATGTGCGAGTTGGTATGCTGCCCGCTGCCCACAATATAATTAATGGTTTCAGTGCGTTTATGCGTGGTGTCTTTTCCTTCGAGGCGAAACTCCCTAAACTTTAAGCTGTCATCCTGCCAAAGAACTTTGTAATAAAAATCGGAGTACTTATCGTAAATAACAGGGTGGTCAAACTTTGCAGAAGTCTTGGTGTGCGAAGCCAAATCAAACGACTTGCCCATACCTGTTTCAATAAACGTATTATAAATATC
>JBDTRM010000110.1:0-15894 GCA_039931675.1 Bacteroidia bacterium
AAAATGTTCATAAATGACTGGGTTATTAACTGGTTTGCTGCAAGTTGGGTTAAGCTTTTTGTTTTGCGTTTCGTCTTATATCAATTCGCACTTGTCAAAACCTGAATGGTTTTCCATGAAATCTATACCAACCACAGGCAGCTTACCACAGGCAGCTTACCCCAGGCAGCAACACATAGCCATCGGCTTAGAAAATTTATGGTTTATTTGTGATTAAATGGTTTAAAGGATAATGGGGTATATGTAGGCTGCTAAACCTTAATCAGCAAGACAAATCGGGGTTCACAGGCGTTAGCAGAAAATAAACCAGGTAATAATTTAGCATAAATGTAATAACTGATTTGAGATGTGTAATCGGTTTAGCCATCAAAAAACCCGCGAGGAATAAAAAATCCCCGCGGGTTGAAAAAGTTTTCTTACCCCGCAGGTTTTTTTCAACCCGCGCGGTTTTGCTTAACTATTGAACAATCAACTTGCAATTCCTCGCCACTCCGTTATAAGTAACCCTTACCATATAGGCTCCTTTAGCAAGCGTTGATAAATCAAGCTTGAAATTGTTGTTGCCAGTAACAACTGCAATATCTTTATTCAATACTTGTTGACCAATTAAATCATAAACAGCCAATTGTCCCTTGCCTGCTGCAAAGCCGTCAAACTGTATTTCAGCACTTGTTGTTGCAGGGTTTGGATAGAGGCTTAGCTCTGAGAAGTCTTCCATCATTCCTGCTTCTCTGCATGTGAATGCAACAGCAAGTGATGCCGGCATGCTGCTTCCGCAGATATTATTGGCAGTGCATTTAATTTGTCCGTTAATGTTACCCCAGTTAACCACAATTGAAGTTGTACCCTGTCCGCTTACAAGTGTGCTGCCTGGCACAATTGTCCAGATGTATGAACTTGCTCCCGGTACTGCGGCCACTGAATAGTTTAATCCGGGCTGACCTTTGCAAGCCCAGTTCAATCCTGAAATTACAGGCTGCTGTGCTTTTGCATTTACAGTGCGCGATACAACCGCACTACTGCCACAACCGTTTTGCGCCTGAACTGAAATAGTTCCCGTGCCTGTAAATGCAGCTCCGTATTTTACACTTATAGAATTTGTGCCTTGGCCGGTAAGTACAGTTGCACCTGAAGGTACAGTCCATAAATATGAAACTGCATTGACTGCCACAGGACAATTATATGGCACATTGGTTTGATTACATAAGCCATAAAGTGAACCATTAATCGCAGAAGGCTGTGACGGAGCAATCGAAGAAACTACATAAGCCAATGTACGTGCCGCACCTGAACCGCAAATATTATTTGCTACAACCGAAATGGAGGAGGAAGTTGCTGTATTGCTAAAATGAACTGTTACAGAATTAAAACCTTGTCCCGCACTAATTGAAGCCCCCGCTGATACTGTCCATGTATAACCGGTAGCACCTGGAACATTAACAATAGAATAGTTGGCATCGCTGTTCTTACACACTGCCACAGACCCTGCTATTATGCCGGGTTGCGGAGGAACTGAACCCGTGGTTGCAACTGTTTTACTTGCAGTAGCCGTGCAGCCACTTGCATTTGTAACAGTAACCGTATAGGTTCCGCCCGCTCCATTAATGGATTGAGTGGTTGCTCCTGTTGACCATAAGTAGGATGTAAAACCTGCCCCAGCGGTCAAAGGGTTAGGACTTCCAATGCAAATGGCTGTATTACCACTAATTGAAACTGTTAACTGGGCAGGCTGTGTCACAGTTGATGTGCACTGAACAGTACAACCGTGTGCATCTGTAACTGTTACCGTATATGTGCCTGGTGCAAGCGAACCCTGCGAAGCATTTGTTGATCCGTTTGACCATAAATAATTATAAGGCCCTGTTCCGTTTGATGCGCCAACAGTTACAGTTCCATTGTTTGCATTAAAGCAAACAGCATTTGTTGACAAACAGTTAGCGCTCAGTGTTAATGGTTGTGTAATGGTTACGCTTATAGTAGTTGTACAGCCCCGCGAATCAGTAATTGTACATGTATAAGTACCCGCAGCCAACCCACTTAAATTCTTTGTTGAAGCGCCATTGTTCCAACTGTATGAATACGGTGGAGTTCCACCGGAAGCATTAATATCCAGCGCACCATTATTATTACCATTGCATGATACATTAACATGATTAAGTGTATTTTCAGTTGCTGACAATGGTGCTGCCGGGCCACCAACATATACACTATCCGTAACCTCGCAATAAGGTGAGGTGGGTGCGCCCTGGTGGTCAGTAAGCACTAATATATACATTCCTGCCGGAACCCCTTTGAGGGAATCAACAGTTAATGAATTAGTCACATCGCGCAATAAATTATTAAAGCCTGAGCTATACCATTGCCACCTGTAATTAGCCGAACCTCCGAAAACAATTGAAGCAATAGCATTACCTGTAGAACCGCCAAAACATTTAACACTGTCGGTACTCAGGGCAATTTGCCCGGCCTGTGTAGAGCCAAAGTCAATATTTAATAAACCTGTGGTATTTGAACAACCTCCGAGGTAAGGTGGTAATGTTACAATTACTGAGGTTATTGCCGAACTGCTTATGAATGTACTGTCATCTAAATTGGTGGGAACTGTGATTCCTACAAATTCAAATGTTGTTCCCACAGGATAGCCCCCGGCATAAGCTGCAGAGTCTTTTACATGAATATAAAAGCCGGGGTCATTAGAACAAACTGCTGTATCATTAATTGTAAGGTAAGGCTTAGGAACAATGTTGAGTCCCACACGCACGGGAGTTGAAATAGTTGAAAGCGAACTCACAGTGCAGGTAACTAAGCACCTGTAATAAGTAGGAACAGTTTGCGAGGCAGGATATACCGCGGCATTAGGACCTACGTTGTTCCAGGTTAAATTAGTATCTGTTGTACTTTGCCATTGATAATTGATACCTGTAGGAACCTGTGCATTTTGTAATGATAAATTAAATGGTACACCGGGACAAACAGAATCAGTGGCTGAAATTGTATTTGCGGGGTCAGGTGTACCTGAACATGCTTCAACCGTAATGGTATAATCTTCTGATTCGCCTGAGCCAAAGGAAGTGCAGGCATCTGTAGCGGCATTAGGGTTGCCAGCAAATCTCGTACGGATTCGCATCCGGGTTTGACCGGCAGTTGCGTTTATAGGAACTGTTATCAAAACAGAATCAGCAACACCTGCTGCTGATGCCAGGTTTACCTGGCTCCATTCAGTTGAGTCAAATACTCCATTCTGATCCCAGTCAAACCACACAGAGGTTATATCAATATTATCTGTTGTAACTTTAAGCTTATAGGTTACTCCGTTATTAACCGCAGTTGTGGTACCAGCCCCGGGTGCATAAACTGAATAAGCAGGTGAAGTGCAGGTAGTTGAATTATTAATGCCGTTCAAAGTAACGTTTGTTATCTGTCCATTACCACAATCAAATGGATGAACAGGAACACAATAACAATCAACAAATGAAGTACCCATAGTAAATGATTGAGTTGCACACCCTACTGATGTAAGGGCTTCACTAATGCTGCGGGCAACTATAGTCCAGTAATAAGTCAAGCCCGGTGTTAATGTACCGGGAGTTGTATAGGAAGTGCCAACCTGTGCAGCCGAAACTAAAGCGGCCGGTGCATGTGAGTTTACATCAGACAAGTTGGTGCTTAAATAGACATCATAATTATCAGCAGTGGCACCGCCACCGCTTGTCCAGGTTAGGGTAGTTGGACCAAGCGGACATACGATGCTTAAGTCGGCAGGCAGCATATTAATTGGACAATTAGGAGCCTGAGGTATTCGTACCTGTGCAACAATAGAGAAACGGAAATTAGAACTGGTTGCAGAGAAATCTGTCCATGTACTTGTGCCTGTTGGTGAAGTAAAGTAGAATGTGCCTGCACGTATTGGTGCTTCCGTTTGAAAGGCAAAGCCAACATTGACAACACCTGTTTGACGAACACCTACAAAATAATCGCCCGAAACGCTCACATTAGGAACCGGTATAAATGAAGTGCCGCCAACTTGCGTAAGGTTTGCTGATGTCCATAAGTTGGTACCGGGGATTCCGCCCGGTCCTGTAGCATCCCAGATACCTAATTGGTAAGTTACCCCATTTGTTCCAAAAAAGTCAACCTGAATCTGGTTAACCTGCGGGTTGTAAACATTGTAAGGAAAATTAGTTCCGATATGAGAATTGAATTTGGCAACAAAGTCACCCGTACCACCATTAAATCCAACTCCACCGGCATTTACCTGGGCGGGGTTTTTATAAGAATACAGGTTTTGGGTAACCGCTTGTGTCCAGGTTTGACTGTTGTTGCTGTTGAAGGCATCTGGCGCTACACTCACAGTAATTACATCACCTGCACTTAATAATGCAGGTGTGTATGGAGGAAAACTAACAAGCGTATTTTGACCAGGTGATAGGGTTACAGTTGTGTCGGTAGAGAATGAATTAGTGCCTGTAACGGCAAGGTGAACATTATAGTTGGTTACTGTAGTTGTTCCGCCATTTGCAACCCGTGCATTAATAGTCATAGGGCTGCCGTATTCAATAGCCACTTTACCGAGCGTATATAGATTTGTTACCTGCACATCAGTAAAAGGAGGTACTATATTTATAAAAAAGTCTTTTGTTTCACCAAACACAACACTTGAACATGGAGTAACAGTGCCGAGGGGATTGCCTGATGAGGTATCATAATTTCTTAAACGTAACTTATGTAAACCCAATGGCGCTGTGGGTGACATTATGATACTTCCTGTAACACTTGTACCGGGTCCTCCCTGGAACACAGCTTCACCTAGATCATCAAAAACACCATTGTCGTTAAAATCAATCCATATATTATTGGCATCGCCCGCAAATTGATTAGTGATTGAAACAGAATAAGTAACACCCTGTCCTGCAGCAATAGTGGCGCCTCCGTAAGAAAGATAGCCGGGAATTCCTACTCCTGTAGCGGTTGCATAATTAAGACTGGCAAAACTAAATGCAGTAATAGCATCACCTCCCACACCACCGTTAGACGAGGTAGGAAGACAGGGACAAAGTCCGATTCCACCCGTAGTGCCAATCCGCGTATCAGGCCTGAAGTTTGAAGCAGCAGCTAATGTTACGGGCAAAGCGACATTACTTTGCTGGCTGTTAAGCATAGCCAATACGGGTTGATTGGTGCATGATACAACTGCACCTAAAGAGAGCGGGTTTGTCGGATTGCTCCATTCATAACCAACATATAGTCCTCCACCGGTATAAGTAAAAGTAGGATTAGAAAGAGCAGTTGTAAAAAAATTTCCTGCAGGAATTGTAGCTGCTGAATTACTCGCCAAAAACATGGGCGCAATTGCTGTTGCCCAGTTTGTACTTTTTGTTGTTGTTATATCTGCTGTATTTTGAAAATATACCTGTAAATTACCGCTCACACTAATATTATGTGCTGTAGAATAGGCCCATCCGATTTGATTAAATACCTGGCCGTTTGTAAAACCTGATGCAGTCATTTCGGCAGCAGTAATAAGGTAAACTCCCCGTATAAAACGAAAATTACCTATTGGGCAACGGGCATTACCCGAAGTGCTCCCATTGCTGGATAAGGCTGTTACGGGGCAGTCGGCCTGTAAATTTGTAAATGATGTTATTCCTATAATCAATAACAGGAACAAGCTTGTAGTGAGTTTTTTCATTGCTAATGTTTTTAAGTTAAATGTTATTGTAGAATTTTTTTTATCAGTAACTTATAAGATAAACGTTAAATATCCGGTGGGTCCACATGGTTGCCTGAATACCTTCCCTGAGGAAAAAAGAATAGTGTAGTTATGACTATTAAATTAAGTTTCATAAATAAAAATGTATTGCTACTTTCAAGAACTCCTATTGGGTAGGAGGATTCAATTATAAAATAGTTGCAGCATGTGATGTCAGGTTTTGAAACACATCTATTATCAAAAAAGTATTTTTCAAAAAGCTTGAACAACGGATCAGGGGTTTAATAAAAAACTGACAATTATATAATGGTTAACTAAACAGAAATAGGGCTTGTGAATTTAAAAATCCCGGTCAGATTAAATAATTCAGGACTTTTAATTTAATGGTTTAAAAATTCAATGAACAATAATAATAATTTTATTATATGTTTTAAGAAATTGTTTAAAATTTATTCAATTATAATTTATGGGGTAAATCCGGTTTTTCTGGATGTTGTATCAAGCCATATAGAACTTATAATATTCCAATACGTTTTCAAGACCATTTTACAGCAATTGGGATTGCTTACCCTACCTTGCAATAAACTTAAAAAATTACTTCACAATCAACTTGCAATTCCTCGCCAACCAGTTAAGAGTAACCCTTACCGTATAGGCTCCTTTGGCAAGTGATGATAAATTCAGTCATTGCAGCTCTAATAAGCAATCTTTGCCCTAACGTATATGACAAGCTTAAATTAATATGCATGTGGGTACTATTGCACAGCCAACTTGTCCCATAAAACAGGAGGCGGGTAGGGCAGGGTGCATACTAACGCAATATGTCACACAACTGCGAAGAGGTGCGAAGCTCTAAAACAAATTTTAAACAGTTTCCTGGTTTCTGAGCGACCTTGAGACAAAAAATAATCGTTAATGTTGTTAGCTTTACAACCTTTGTAAATTAATTCTCATTCTAAAATTAATTTCCCGATAATGTCTTTTGATGATTGGGTTACGGTGGAAAAAATAGAAAGCATTGCATCGCTTTCTGATCCTGTCTTACGCAATTTGCAAATTACGCAATGCTACTGCGTACTCTCCACAGTGTTTGCAAAACAAATGGGGACGGGCGCCAACTGGTGCACGTTTGCCACATGGGCTTCCAAACAGGCAGGCCAGACCATAAGGCGTGAAGACCTGCAGCGCTCATTAGAAACCTTGCTGAAAAATGAACCCGGGATGGGAGCCGCATTGTCGTTGCTTGCCGAACTCGCTTTAAAATCAGGTGCAAAGCAAAGTCATGATCATCTTTATACATGCGCTTTAACCACCCTTGTATCCGCATCTGCAAATCATGCCAGTGATGCGGTGAGCCGCGGTAACAAAAAAGTGTTTGAAGAAATAGCGCGTGAGTTTTCGCGGTTCATCAGTGCCTGTTATAGCGATACTGTCTATGTGCAATCGCACATTGATAGCTTCTGTGCACAATTACTCCAGGGACTTCCTCCCGAAGGACAGGAATATCTGCGGAAGGGTTTCAATGCTTATTACAGCGCTGTTTTTGAAAATGACCCGAAGAAGAAAATACAATTAAACCTGTTTGCAAATCTCTGCATCGGCTTTCATGAACAAAACCGCCTGCAACCGGAAATTGCCGAGGCGCTGAATGCACCATTGCCTGACCTGCAGGAAATAAAAAGCAAACTATGGAGCCAACTGTTTTCCGGTTCAGGTTTGTGGACCAGGTTAATTTTGTTTATGAAACGTATTTTCGGCAGGACTAATTTATTGGATAAAGCAATTGAATCGCTTGTGCTGCGAATGCAAAATCATCTTCGGAAGGTACTTACGGCTCACATTATGACGCTTACACTGCCCCCGGAAACCTGCCTGCATTTGGGTAGTGACCTTTCAATGCCTTATCCTGAAGATTTGAAGCAACCCACCAACTCTGACCTGCTTGAATTGCTCTCGAAAGTAGATCCGACCACGGACAGCACAATTGAAAGTGGTGCGACAGATTGGGCTAACCTTACTGAACGCATGCATTACATAGCAGACTTATTTCGCTGCTATCATGAATCCAAAGATATTTTTGATAGTGCATTTACCGCAGCACAAACAGAAGCAATTATGAATGGAACTGTGCCGGAGGGGAGATTGTAAAACATTTAACGGGTTCGCAGGTCAGAGGTCGCAAGGAGGAGGTCTGATGCCCCCTGGCTGATTTATAATATAGGATTGTTGTTGATAGAAAACGAAGGTACTATTCTATGCAATGATTTTCAACGAATAGATTTTTCTTAACCGCTCTGCAATCAACTTGTAATTTCTTGCAAGTCCTTTACAAGTAACCCTTACCATATAGGCTCCTTTGGCAAGTGTTAATAAATTTATTTAATAAGGCCTTGCATAGAACAAAAACAGTTGCGCATTATTATCTATGATCTGCATGTCCTGCGAATCTGTTGCCCCGTCACCCGTACAGTCAGAATTGTTGTAGCCAAAAGAAAAGACGCCTGCATCATTGTCCACCGACTGCATGTCCTGCGAGTCAATTGCACCGTCATGCGAAACATCACCACCGTAGAAAGCAAAAACACCGCCTCCCATATTCTTCATCGGCAGATTAATCCCGTCACTATATGCCGTTGATTGGGCATTGCTGAAGTTATAAGCGGTTGAGGATGCTATTGTCACGGGGTTGGCGCTCCATGTTTCAATTGCATTTCGATGTTTTACAGCAATATAGTAATTGCCGTTTACGGCACCAAGTGAAACAACTGCGCTTCCATTTGAATGAATTATTGTTTTGTAAGAATGATCAGGATTGCTGTTTCCGAGGCTTCCCGCACTCCACAAATTAACCTCAATCGTATCCGTTGCCGTTGGATCAGTACTTAAACCAAGATCGTATAAAGCAGCAGTCATTGTACTGCTGCCAATGTAATATCCCTGTAGAAATGCTGTAAGGTTAAGTGTTGATGCACAATTGTTAACAGAAGTGCTCACCATTGCCGAAGCTGTGCAGCCATTTGCATTAGTAACAGTTACCGTAAATGTTCCTGCAGTGCTAACTGTTATAGTTTGCGTGGTTGCGCCTGTTGACCAGTTATAGCTTGCATAAGAACCTGCGTTTAATGTTGTTGAACTCCCCGCACAAAATGCAGTGCTTCCGGTTATGGTCGCAGTAATAGGATTTACCGTAATTAACGGGGTTGTGAAAGGTGCCACACATCCGCTTCCATCAGCAACATTTACTGTATAGGTTCCTGTTGCAACGGGAGTAACCGTTTGCGCCTGCCCGGCAAGATTGCCGGGTTGCCAGGTGTAAGTATAGGCCACTACCGGGGTAAAACGATAGGCATCATTGCTGGCTGTAAATATTGTTCCGTTTCGCCCGGGCACAGCAACACCGGCTGTTCCGGCAGCATTTTCAACTCCCTGTGTTGTAGTTGCGTCAGGATCAAAAGGAGAAGCATCGCTGATTGTTGTGGTATGAATTTCTATCGTGTTGCTGCCTTGTGATAATATTGCCTGAACTACAAATGGATATGCCACTCCGCCATAATGCCTTGTATTGTAAGTTACCACTAATTTTTGATTGGGTGAAACGCCCGTATTAAAATAAGAAACAGCGCTTGCAACACCCTGCGGATATAAATCATTCCATGCAAGTGCAATAAAATTATTTGGGGTAGCTATTGATGGAATCGGCTCTCCATACACAACATTTGGTGACTGCCCTGAACTGAATGTAATAAAGCCGTTAGAGCAGATGTAAAAATTCGTATAGGTCTGTCCATAGAAAGTAAATGAAAATCCTATGGGTTTTACTGTACTCATTTGATCATCGTTAAGAGGAACATTAATAGGAGTGCCCGACAGCGGGGCGTAAGTTATGCTTGTTACACTGTAAGTGATATTTGAACTTCCTGAACCGGCAGCATTTAGCTGAACCGGTGAACCACAAACAACAGATGATGGGGTTGCAGTAACTGTTGCAGTATAGGTAGATGTAACTGTAATAGTATGTGTAACAGAATCACTTCCCAATGGGTTAGTAACAACAAGCTTCACATTATAAGTACCAGGTGAAGTAAAAATGTGAGATGGATTTTGAACTGTTGAAGTAGTTTGATCGCCAAAATTCCAGTTCCAGTTAAATGCCTGAACAGAGGCATCAGTAAATTGAACTGTTCCTGCACATGGAATAGTAGTAACATTAGATGTAAACGCAGCAACGGGCGGACTTACTGCCGGCTGACAAAAATAAGGCATTGCGAAACTAACGGTTTGATCAGTTGAGGAATTTGAGCTGCCCTGGCTTGCCCCGTAACCCATTCCCCTGCGGGCAAACGCCTCCCATATACGACACCGGTGAGCATTGTTGTAAAGTACTGCATCAGCATTTAATATTGCATCCCGTCCATCAATATATCCGGGGCTGCAGGGCTGCAGTTTCATTCCTTCCAATACCAAACGCATTGCAATATTATTTCCTGCTGTTGTTACTGATGGATCACTATTAAATCCTAAATCATTAACAAGAAAACAAGACATATCCCAAATAGCATCACACCATATTTCTCCTTTTTGATGAGGGCCTGAACTCGTTGCCAGGTCAGCATAAGTTTGTGGATTAATGGACATGTTAGTTGAATAGCGAAACCGTCTGATTCCTGCACCTGTAGTTGCCTGCCCTAAAACATAAGTTCCTATTCCGCGCGCTTGTCCTAAAAATCCTGGACCTGTATCACTGGGTTCAATTGTCATCATTAAAGCCAGCCAGTCACTCCAGCCTTCACCACCTTGTTCAGCATTGCCAAGGCAACTTGCCTGCGAAGGACCACCGGTTAACCTGTTAGATACACCATGTCCATATTCATGGGCTATTACGCCATTGTCAAACGAACCATCTTTCTGAGGAGTTCCACTCCACAAGTACATTTGCATTCTGCCTGAGCTACCATCAGGCGGAGTTGAAAAATTCGCATTATTGGTTCCGCCTCCGTCAAATGCTTCTGCCAGCACCTTGTCATTTCCCAACCCGCCATTCCCATAATTGTTTTGTTGAAAATTACCTGCTGCTTCAGTAAAACCATCATGATAGATCACATCATGTATCCTGTTATTTACATAAAAAAGATTAGTGATAGCAGCATTCTGATTAACAAGTGGTGCTGATGCAATATTATATGGATAGTTAAATTGCAGGTTAGCTGTATCAGGTGAAAATCCCGGGAGGTTATCATTGTTTGCATCTTCGTAAGCATACACGTTGTTGCCTCTTGTAATGGTAAAATCGTTTCCTGCAATTCCATCCACATCGTGCCAGCCGAAAGGTGAAGCTCCAGGGTCAGAAGGATCGGTTACAAGTGAACGGCTGCCGAATGTGGGGGCTTCAATTGGGAATGGGAAAATATTGTAAGCTGGAATAGGAGGGGGAGGAGGGGTGGAAGCGGTAGTGGTAGTTGTAGTGGCAGTATGATAATGTTCAAGGTGCCCCTCTGACGGAGCATCAAAATTGCAGTTAGCGGTAAAATCATTTTGATCAAGATAATCACCTGTTAATGCATTAACCCTTACATTATACCAATGCGGTTCGTTTTTCATTTCGATGCTTACATCATAAGATAAAAAAACGCCATCGTTCATTGCACGATAAACCAATTGTACTTTTATAGGACTCGAAGAAATGCCGGGCGACTCAAAAATATAAATGTTCAGGTTTTCATCTTTCTTTATAAGATTTACAGGAGCTAAATCAGTGCGACCTAAATGAATGAGGGCATATCCTATTGCGGCTTCGGCTGTTATGGCCTGTTTATCAGTTTTTATTTTTGGGGCAAGATGATCAATCAGTCCCGGCTTAAAATAAATCACTTTATTATTCTTAATAAGAAAAACACTGATGGCATTAAACACAATAATATTGTGATGTCTCTGCTGGATATAAGCGTGAGTAAGTCCTGTTTCCGCATCAGTATATTGGTCAGAAATGAGATAATCAGTGATGTCGCTGTTAAGCCAATTATTCTTAGCCTGTTCAGCTTGCAAATGCGAACTCAACAGCTCTTTGTTTTGCTGTGCATTTAATGAATGACTTCCCGAAGCCAGAAAAGAAATAGTAAACAGCACATTCAGTAGTTTGTGAGTTTTCGTCATCTTGAATGGAATTAAAATTGTAAATCGTTTATTTTAAAAAAGAAAGAATGAATGACTAAAGGACAATTAAAGAGAGGTAATAATTGTATAAATATCTTTCTTTATTTCCGATTGACAAAATTGCTTTAATCGAATCTACTGTTAAAGGAGACGAATTCACCTTTGCAGCAAGTTTCCTCTCTTCTGATTTGAAGTGTGATAAAGTAAATGCTAAGGTGGTTGTAAGGCTTGATGAGATTAATAACTGATAAATGCTACAGCCTGCACAGTTGTTTGAAATACCAACCAAAGTTAAAAGCATTAAAAGCCGCCCCCTCCCGAAACACGGGAGACGAGGCGGCTTTTCTAAATGTAATGAAGCGCATTATTGCACAATCAACTTGCAATTCTGTTCAAGCCTGTTATAAATAACTCATACGTATAGGCTTTTCACTCCTAATAGAGCATTTGTTAAATGGATTGCTAAAACGTGGTTATAAATGAAAAACAGCTCTCCATTCTTAAGTGCCAGCCTGGTAAGCTACTGCTCAATCAACTTATAATTTCTTACAAGGTTTTTTGCAGGTGAACATTATGGCAAACACTGTTTAGCTCGGCTATAAAAAGAGTGCCCGGAATTTCCGGGCACTCTTTTTAATCAACATTTTATTTACAACGGTTTTAAATTCATCATTCTCTTATCAGAACAACACGACCATTCAATACTGCTTCACCACTTGTTATGCGATAGAAATAAACACCGTCACCTAAATTTGCAGCATCAAACTTAACCTCTCGAACTTCGCCTGCTGACATATCACCATCAAAAAGAACAGCGATTTTTTCACCTGTGATATTAAATATTTCAACCGTAATGTGAGCATCGTTGTTATTGTTTTTGAATTCAATGGTAGTGGAAGAGTGGAATGGATTCGGGAAAGCCTTTGCCTCTATATTTCCTGCAACATTCGCAGACCCGTCATCAATTCCTTCACGCGCTATTTCAACAGTTACATGTACACTGCATGAGCTTGTGCATCCTTTATTATTAGTAACTGTTACCGTATAGTTACCGGCAGTACTAACTGTAATGCAATTGGAAGTAGCCCCTGTATTCCAGTGATAAGTATTACCTGCAACAATTGCAACACACAGGTTAGTTGTTGTGCCTGATTTGATAACTGTATTTCCGGTTATAGCACATGAAGGAAGCGGGTTAACGGTTAGCTTCTTGCTTTGCTTCCTTGTACATCCGTTGCTGTTGGTAACGGTTACCGTATAGGTTGCTGCCGAATTCTCTGTGACACACTGTGTGGTTTTTGCAGTACTCCAAATGTAGCTTGAATATCCGGCAGGTGCGCAAAGCTGTGCTGAACTACCCTGGCATATAGCGCTCTTTCCGGTAATGGCGAATGTAGCAGGAAGCGGGTTAACAGTTAGTGCTTTAGAGCAACTGCTCGTACATCCATTCGTATTCGTAACTGTTATAGTATAGGTACCTGCGGTGTTTACGGAAATACATTTGGTTGTTTTACCTTCACTCCATAAATAAGCGGCAAGACCACCGGGTGCACACCATTGCGCAGAGCTGCCCTCACAAACAGAACTGTTGCCTGTTATAGAACAATTCGGAAGCGCCTTTACAGTTATCACTTTACTGCAACTGCTGGTGCATCCATTGGCATTAGTCACAGTAACTCTATACGTTCCATTTGTAGTAACAGTAATGCACTGTGTAGTGGCGCCAGTGTTCCATAAATATGAAGAGTTAGTAGGAGCACATAATTGAGTTGAATTGCCCTGGCAGATACTGCTGCTGCCTGTAATGCTGCAAGTCGGAAGTGCGTAAGCAGTCACTGTTTTACTGCATGAACTTGTGCAACCATATTGGTTAGTAATGTTCACCGTATAAGTTCCGCCTGTTAAAACAGTAATACATTGCGTAGTAGCACCTGCGCTCCATGCGTATGAATAAACATACCCTATAGGAGCTGTGGCAGCACAAAGCTGGCTTGAGCTTCCGTTACAGAAGTTATTGCCCGTAATAGCGCAAACAGGAAGCAGGCGCAGATGTGTCGTAATTGAACAAGAGCTGGTACAACCATCGGCATTAGTAGCTGTTACCGTATAGTCGCCACCGCCAGCAGCAATGCACTGAGTAGTAGCACCTGTACTCCAGAGATAAGCACTCATGCCTGTCGGGCCACAAAGTTGGGTGGTGCTACCCTGGCAATAAGCAATATTGCCTGTAATAGCACAACTTGGTAACTGGTAAACAATAATAACTTTACTGCAACTACTTGTACATCCGTCAGCACTATTAACAGTAACAGTATAGGTTCCTCCTGTTGAAATTGTTATACATTGTGTTGTAGTCCCAGTACTCCATAAATAACCTGAATTGGTAGCAGCGCATAATTGAGAAGAACCCCCTTGGCAGAAATTGCTGCCTGTTATACTACAAGTTGGAAGTGTGAAAGCTGTCACAGTTTTGCTGCAACTGCTTGTGCATCCGCTTGAGTTAACAACAGTTACCGTATAGGTTCCGCCTGTTGAAACAATAATGCATTGAGTGGTAGAACCTGTGCTCCATAAATAAGAAGAATTGGTAGCAGCACACAATTGAGAAGAACCGCCCTGGCAGAAATTGCTACCTGTAATACTACAAGTAGGAAGTGTGAAAGCCGTAACAGTTTTGCTGCAAGAGCTTGTACATCCGTTAGCATTACTAACAGTAACAGTATAGGTTCCACCTGTTGTAACAGTAATGCATTGAGTTGTTGAGCCTGTACTCCATAAATAACCTGAATTGGTTGCAGCACATAATTGAGTAGAACCACCCTGGCAGAAATTGCTACCTGTAATACTACAAGTTGGAAGCGTGAAAGCAGTTACAGTTTTGCTGCAAGAAATTGTACATCCGTTTGCATTAGCAGCAGTTACAGTATAGGTTCCGCCTGTTGAAACTGTAATGCATTGTGTTGTAGAACCTGTGCTCCATAAATAAGATGAATTAGTAGCAGCACATAACTGGCTTGTACCACCCTGGCAGAAATTGCTTCCAGTAATACTACAAGTTGGAAGCGTGAAAGCAGTTACAGTTTTGCTGCACGAGTTTATACATCCGTTAGCATTGGTAACAGTAACCGTATAGGTTCCGCCTGTTGAAACGGTTATGCACTGTGTTGTAGAACCTGAGCTCCATAAATAAGATGAATTGGTAGCAGCACATAACTGGCTTGTACCACCTTGGCAGAAATTGCTACCTGTAATACTACAAGTTGGAAACGTGAAAGCAGTCACAGTTTTACTGCAAGAGCTTGTACATGCGTCAGCATTACTAACAGTAACAGTATAGGTTCCGCCTATTGAAACTGTAATGCACTGCGTGGTAGAGCCTGTGCTCCATAAATAAGATGAATTAGTAGCAGCACATAACTGGCTTGTACCACCCTGGCAGAAATTACCACCCGTAATGCTGCAAGTTGGAAGCGTGAAAGCAGTCACAGTTTTACTGCAAGAGCTTGTACATCCGTCAGCATTACTAACAGTAACAGTATAGGTTCCGCCTGTTGAAACAGTAATGCATTGTGTTGTTGAACCCGTGCTCCATAAATAACCTGAATTGGTTGCAGCACATAATTGAGAAGAACCACCCTGGCAGAAATTGCTTCCTGTGATACTACAAGTAGGAAGTGTGAAAGCTGTAACAGTTTTGCTGCAAGAGCTTGTGCATCCGTTTGCGTTAGCAACAGTTACAGTATATGTTCCACCTGTCGAAACAGTAATGCATTGTGTTGTGGAACCCGTGCTCCATAAATAACCTGAATTGGTAGCAGCACATAATTGAGAAGAACCACCCTGGCAGAAATTGCTTCCTGTGATACTACAAGTTGGAAGTGTGAAAGCTGTAACAGTTTTGCTGCAAGAGCTTGTGCATCCGTCAGCATTAGCAACAGTTACAGTATATGTTCCACCTGTCGAAACTGTAATGCACTGCGTTGTAGAACCTGTGCTCCATAAATAACCTGAATTGGTAGCAGCACATAATTGAC
>JBDTRM010000111.1:0-2541 GCA_039931675.1 Bacteroidia bacterium
TATCAGATGATGAAAAAGATTTTGCTCCTTTTATTTCAAGTTATGCTTTTGTTGAGTAGCATAAATTTATTTGCCCAGGGCAGAAATCATAACTGGTTGATTGGATACACCACCGGCATTGATACAAGTGTTACTTCAACTAAAGCGTGGCTGCAATTTGATAGTAATAGTGTAATTGTAACACCCGATAATTTTAAAATGCCGTTTTGGTCTGCACAGGGTAACATTAGTGATGAGAATGGTAACTTGCTCATGGCAAGTAATGGTTGCTGGATTGCTGATGCAACTGGTGATACCATGCTAAATGGTGGTGGATTAAATCCATCATCTTATACAACAACTTGGTGTAATTCTATTCTAGGTCTTCCATATATAAACTCAGATGTTTTTTTGCCTGACCCTAGTAACAGTAATAAATATTATCTACTTCATCAAACAGGAGTCAGTAACTCGAATTTCAAATCTGATAAATTATACTATACTAAGATTGATATGACTCTAAATGGAGGTTTGGGAGGAGTTATTCCCGGTCAAAAAAACCAGGTTATTTTCCAGGCTGGATTAAATCCGGGAATAGCGGTATGCAGACATGCGAATGGAAGAGATTGGTGGATAATAACTTTTAAAGATAGCAGCGACATTGTTTATAAAATGGAACTTACCCCTTCTAGCTTTGGAACTGTAACTACACAGTCACTTGGTCTTACGCCTTACCCTATTTATTTAACAGGGCAGAAACAGTTTTCACCGGATGGGAAAAAAATGTCATTTGCTTATTTCGAGGGACCAACGAATTCAAAAACATTACATGCTCCCCTGATGGATTTTGACCGCTGTACAGGACAGTTTTCGAATACAAGCATGATAAATTATACCGATTCTATCGGAGGATATGCGTTAGCCTTTTCTTCCAACTCAAAATATTTATACTTTGGAAGTTTTAATAAGACCTACCAGGTAAATACCGATACCACCAATGTGCAGGCAAGCATGGACACCGTGGCAATTAATGATGGATATTATTCACCTTACCCACCTTTCCAAACCGATTTTTGGCTGATGTACCTCGCTGCTAATGGTAAAATATACCAGAGTTCAGGAAATGGAGTGATAGATATGCACTATATTAATTATCCTGATAGCGAAGGTATGGCCTGTGATGTGCAACAACATGCGCTGCACTTGCCGTGTTATTATGTAAGAGGTAATGTTTATCACCCCAACTACTACCTCGGATGTGATACCACACTTCGCTGCCCATGCCTTATAACAGGAATAAATAATTTATCACCACCCGATTTTAAGTTTCGTATTTATCCAAATCCTGTTATAAATAACGTTTTGAATATAGGTTATTTGCTTCCGCAAAACAAAAGTGGTTTGTTTCAAATTTATGATATAACAGGAAAAGTTGTTTTTAAATATCCATTGCCACACTGGAGTAACGAGCAAAGCTTTAAGTTGCCGCAGCTTGCTGATGGAGTTTATAATGCTGTAATTATTTCAGGGAATCAGAGAGTGAGTAAAACAGTTGCTGTTATAAAACAGTGATACAAATTACAAAATGAACCAAAAGCTATCGGTTCAATTGTTCTCGTGTTCTTAACTCGTGTTCTTTTTAACTTGTCTATAATTTGTATCTTTAAATTTAATTTTAAATAATATGAAACAGGAAATCAGGCAACCCTTAAGTAATCTGCAATTAGAGTTACTTAAAGTTTTTTCAAGAAAAGTTGACGATAAGGATTTGATGGAGCTTAAAAAACTCATTGCAAATTATTTTGCTGAAAAGGCTATGGATAAAGCCGATGAAGTGTATGAGAAAAAAAAATGGAATAAGTCGAAGGTTGACAAGCTATCTAAAACAAGAATGCGAAGTAGTATTAAAAACGAAGTCGCATGAAAGTAGTTATTGATACTAACATTTTGGTGATGAGTATTCCGCGCAAATCAAACCTTAACCCGATTTTTAAATCCCTGAATGAAGGAAAATTTGAGTTGTGTATCACAACGGATATATTAAATGAGTACACTGAAATTTCACAACGCATATTGGGTTACGAAATCTCTGAATTAGTAATGCAGGCTCTTATTAATCTTCCAAATGTTATTCCTGTAATAACTTATTTCAGTTGGAATCTTCTTGTCGATGCTGATGATAATAAATTTGTGGACTGTGCTGTAGCATCAAGTGCAGAATATATAGTTACTCATGATAAACATTTTAATGTTCTGAATAAAATTCAATTCCCTAAAGTAAACCTTATCAATGCCGAAAAGTTTATGAATCTGTTGATTGTGGTAAAATAATTCAAAGAAAGCCTTGGAGTCTAAAGCCCCAAACCTATTTCAACTACCCGCCAACCACAAAAGTGTTTTTATATTTTTTCACGTCACCTTTGGTGTTGAAAATTTCGGAGTACAAAATATAGATTCCGATTTTTGCTTTTTCATTATCGGGATTAATTCCGTTCCAGCTATTCATAAATAAATTTAATTTAACTTTGAGAAAATTCATATTATGATACGAACTGTAGTAAA
>JBDTRM010000112.1:0-30643 GCA_039931675.1 Bacteroidia bacterium
TTATTTGCAGAGTTCATAAATCCTATATGGTTGGAATCAACAAAATAGAATCTATAGAACGCAGCAGGATAAAAATTGCCGATCAACTGATTCCTGTTTCAGAAACCTACAAAGACCTTTTTTTCCAGGTAATAAATAATAGAAAATAGCTTTCAGGTAACTGTTTTGCAGAATTAAAACAGGAGTTGGCAGACATCTTTCCCGGTATAGCATAGTTGAATTGCAGACCAGCCTTCATACATGCACTTTTGCATAAATTATTAATCCGGTTATACCAAAAGATATTATGAAAAAATTTATTACTACAACTTTATTACTTGCCATGTAATCATTATTAACCACTCCAGAGATTTAGAACAATAGTCTAAGGTCAACAATTACAATTTGCGTTGACTTAACAGCCTGACAAAGTCGCAGGGTTGATACCCTTTTGCATAAACGTAAGTGCAATGTGTTTGCACATTTTATAATAATTAACAATTAAAAAATTAAAAAGCATTATGAAAAAACTATTACAAACATTTATCCTGGTTATAGCTGTATCGGCTTCCGCTGTTGCTCAAGTACCCGCAAAGCAAACCAAATTCACCATCAGTGGAATTATTACAGATAAAAAAACAGGCGAAACTCTTATCGGCACAACTGTTCGCGTTAAAGAGCTACCCAATACCGGCACCGCAAGCAATGCGTATGGATTTTATTCCATAACACTTCCAACGGGTAATTACACCATCATTTATTCCTATATAAGCTACCGCGAACAAGTAAAGAAAGTTTCGCTTACGCAGGATTTCAAAACAGATATAGCTATGGAAGATAATACCGCTCTACTGGAAGAAGCAATTGTAACCGCTGAAAGAAAAGACCACAACGTAACCGGAACACAAATAGGAATGGAGAAACTCGACACCAGGGAAATTTCGAAAATTCCCGTGTTGTTTGGCGAGCAGGATATTTTAAAAACTATCCAACTGATGCCGGGCATTAAAGGTGCTGGTGAAGGCAATGCCGGATTCTATGTGCGCGGTGGAGGCGCAGACCAGAATTTGATTTTACTTGATGAAGCACCGGTTTACAATGCCTCCCATTTATTAGGATTCTTTTCAACCTTCAATAGCGATGCAATAAAAGATGTAACTATTCACAAAGGCGGAATGCCTTCACAGTATGGTGGTCGCCTTTCATCAGTGCTTGATATAAAAATGAATGAAGGCAATAATCAGTCGTATCATGTAAGCGGAGGATTGGGTTTGATTTCATCAAAACTGAACATAGAAGGACCGATACAAAAAGACAAAAGCTCATTCTTAATTACAGCGAGGAGAACTTATGCTGATATATTTTTAAAGCTTTCATCCGATGAAAGCCAGCGCAACAGCAAATTATATTTCTATGATATAAATGCAAAGATGAATTATACATTGGGAAGAAAAGACCACCTCTTTTTGTCAGGCTATTTTGGACGTGATGTATTAAATTCAGGTGCAATATTTGGCATTGACTGGGGTAACATAACAGGCACTGCACGCTGGAATCACATAGTAAATGATAAATTGTTTTCTAACACTTCTCTTATTTGCAGTAATTACGACTACAAGATTTCTTTCAAGAATGGTGCAAATGATTTGGCTGTTACATCAAAAATCAATGACTGGAATTTTAAGCAGGAATTTCAATTCTATCCTAATCCGAAAAATCAAATCCGAATAGGATTCAATAGCATCTATCATACTATTAAACCCGGAGAGATTACTGCTTCTGAAACTTCAAGCGTTAACCCGCAGAAAATTGAAAACCGTTTGGCATGGGAAAATGCTGTTTACTTTTCTAATGAATGGACAGCAACTACTAAAATAAGTGTTATTTATGGATTGCGTTTGTCATCTTTCAGCGCCTTAGGTAAGGGGACTTTTTACTCTTTCGATGATGAAGGTAAAGTAAGTGATACCACAACTTATAGTTCAGGTGAATTTGTGAAAACATATTTTACTCCCGAACCACGTATATCTGCAAGTTATAAGCTCAATGCAGTTTCATCTGTCAAACTAGGATATGCGCGTAATATTCAAAACCTTCATTTGATTTCTAATTCTACCTCTGCCAGTCCTACTGATTTATGGATTCCTTCAAGTAAAAATGTAAAGCCTGAAATTTCTGACCAGGTTTCATTGGGATACTTCAGGAACTTTCAAGAAAACAAGTACGAGTTCAGCGCTGAAGTGTATTACAAAGCCATGCAAAACCAAATTGATTACAGGAATGGTGCAAATACAGGAGCGAGTGAAAAAATTGAAGGTGAACTGTTGTTCGGCAAAGGACGCGCCTACGGGTTAGAAGTGTTTCTGAAAAAGAAATACGGAAAGCTTAACGGGTGGATTGGTTACACATTGTCAAGAACTGAAAAATCAATTGATGGAATAAACGATGGAAACTGGTATGCTGCGAAACAAGATATAACCCATGACATTTCTATTGTAGGTATCTATGATTTGAATGAGAAATGGAGTTTAAGTGCAACCTGGGTTTACAGCACAGGCAAAGCAGTGACATTTCCAAGTGGTAAATACACACTGGATGGGCAAGTTCAATTTCTCTATACGGAGCGAAATGGCTATCGTACTCCTGCTTATCATCGTCTTGACTTAGGTGCTACATGGTACGCAAAAAAGACAGCAAAGTTTGAATCAAGCTGGAACTTCTCTTTATACAATGCTTATGGAAGAGAGAATGCTTATTCAATTTCGTTTCGTCAAGACCCTGATAATGCAGCAAAAACACAAGCTGTTCAAACAACACTCTTTCGTTGGATTCCATCAATCACTTACAATTTTAAATTCTAAAAATAATATGAAAAATTCTATTAACATTCTATTTATGCTGTTTATCAGCACCTGCATTCTCACTTCATGTCAAAAAGTAATTGATGTGACTTTAAAGAATAGCTCCCCGCAAATTGTTATCGAGGCAAATATTGCCAATGATTCAACACCTTGTACTGTGAGCATCACAAAAACAGTAAATTTTTCTGACGAAAATAATTATCCGGGAGTTGACGGTGCATCTGTTATACTGAGCGATAACATGGGGCATAGTGAAATTTTGCAGATGGAATCATCGGGCATTTATCAATCAAAAGATATTTTTGGTGTGGAAGGACGAACCTATACGGTGAATGTTATTGTGGAAGGAAAATCATATAACGCAACTTCAACAATGCCTTATCATACAAACATAGATGCAATTACTGTTGACAGTATTTCATTTGCAGGTACCACATCAAAACAGGTTACTCCTTATTATACTGATTCATCGGGTTTGAAAAATTATTATCATCTAAGATTATTTGTAAATAATAAAATGGACAAAACTGTAACTGTAGAGAACGATGATTTTACAGATGGAAAAACAGTTGCATTTCCGTTGTCAAATGATTTGGATATTAATGAAGGTGACAACGTTCGCGTAGAGTTAGAGTGTATTGACAAATCAGTCTATCTGTATTACTTCAGTCTGTCGCAAAGTCAAAGCGGACCCAATTCCTCAGCAGCGCCTGCAAATCCGGTCAGTAATTTTTCAGGTGGTTGTTTAGGATATTTCAGTGCCTGTGCACGAAGTTCAAAAAGTATCTTGATTCAATAAGACCGGTTAGTCATTTGGTTCCAAAAGAATAACGGGCTAAAGGAATAACGCCTTTCATTATAACTAACTGCACCATATTAAGTATTAGGGTAGCATCTATTTCATCTGTAATAAGTGCTACCCTTTTTTGGATAAAACATAGCAAAAAACACAAGCTATTATTCACCTTGGTTTAGCAATAGCCGATAACCGGTGACATACATGAAAATAGGCTAATAAAAATAAAATAAAAATGAGTAACGAGAAAACAGTAAGAGAATTTTTACAAAAAGTATGGAATGAAAAGGACTTTGACTACATTCCAAATTATGTTGCACCTGAGTACACAATTTATATGGATACCGCTGACCTCTGGGAAGGGAAAACTTTAAATCACTCAGAGTTTAAAACAAGATTAAACTACTCTTTTAGTTCCTTTCCTGATATTAATTTTGAAATAGTATCAGCAATTACTGATGGTAATTACGTGGCGATTACGTGGATAATGACGGGGACAAACAGTGGCAATATTGCAGCATTTTCTCCAACAAATAAAACAATCAACACTAATGGTTTGACCATCTATCATTTTAATGACGGTAAAATTTGCGGACATACACAAGTATTCGACAGGACCTCGATTATGAAACAATTGGGTTTTTAAAGACAGTCAGTTATGAAAATTGAAAAATGGTTTGCAGATTCAGTTGCTAAAAAATTATTTGCAATAGAGAAAAACATTTCTCACACCAATATCAACCTTCTCAATTTAGCAACTATATTTAACGCCTGAGAATTTTATTATAATAATTGCTGCTATGAAAAAATCAACCCTGTTTATAATTCTCATTTTATCCTGTAAAAACCTGCTGTCACAAACTCCTGTTGCATGGTCGGCACCGGTTGTTATAAGTTCGGCTAATGGCTATGCCTGGCCGCGGGTTTGTCTTGTGAATGATAAGCCGTTGATTACATGGGGCGATAACAATAACTTTTTATTGATGATGAGTCGCAATGTAACCGGCAGTTTTACTTCGCCACTTCAGTTAAGTCCTGCCGGTGTAGCAGTAACCTGTTCTGCGTTAACAGGCCCCGATGTTGATGCAAAGGGTGATACGATTTATGTTACTTACACTGACGATAATTTATCACACGCTTACCTGCAACGCTCATTTGATGGTGGCAATACATTCAGCGATACTATTAAGGTTGATAACATCGGAACTGACTTAGCTCATTATCCAACTGTTGCTATACAGGATGATGGTAATCCTGTGATTGCTTTTGCAAAGCTTGATGTAAACTTTGCAAATCCTCAATACGCTGTTACAAAATCATACAATGCCGGAACAAGTTTTTTGCCCGATGTAAGCGCGACAGCAACACTCGGTGCCGACCCTTGTGATTGCTGCCCCGGAAACATCACCATTGATGGAAATAAAATCGTAGTGATTTACAGAAACGCTATAGCTGATGTGCGCGATTTCCGCTGTGCAATTTCAACCGACACGGCCAACAATTTTTTATCTGTAGGATTGATTGACACGAATAATTGGATTATGCCCAATTGTCCGTCATCGGGTGGCACAGGTCTTTTAAATGGCGATACACTCACCAGTATTTTTATGAACGGAATCACCGGGGCATTGGTTTATGTTTCAACCTATAATATCATCACACATCAGTTGGGATTTGAAAAAAAGATATTTGATGTTACTGGTGGTTCGCAAAATTTTCCGCGTATTGCAGGCCGTGGCGATACACTTGCTACAGTGTGGACACAGTTTGTAAACGGTGAGCGCCATATCATGTTCAGCTATTCAACTGCCGGGGCAGCCGGTTTGGGAAATTATATTGATACGCTCAGTTTGCCTGCCGGTGCAGGTTTTTACAACAGCCCCGATGTGACTTATGCCAACGGAAAGTTTCATATTGTTTTTACTGATGATGTTTCGCAGGTTTATTATGTGCAAGGCAGCATTAATACTGCTTCGGCAATTGCATTGCATGATGATGACCAACAACTCAACATTTTCTTTTCCAGTGATAATACAACACTCAATATTACAAGCAATAAAGAATGGAATGAAAAAACCGATGTGAAAATTTTTACTGCCGATGGTAAATTGATTGATGGTTTTAAGATAGACAGGTTGAATAATTCACAACTAATGAAATTGCATCACAGGTTAACCACAGGCATTTACTATGTGAATGTATATTCAAAAAATGTGAATGTGTCAAAACAAGTTAGTGTTTTTGGAAGGTAAGCTGAAACCTTCGGCTCCAGTCAAAATCTAAAATATAGATTTACTGTTTAGTCGCAATTACATTCAGCTTCAAAGTGAATTCATCATAAATCATTTTATCGCCAATATCTTCAAAGAAAGTTTTTGAGCCGTACTTAATATCAAATTTCGACCGGTCAACCACGGCTGAACCAATGCATGAAATTTTCGATTGGTCTATTTTAATTTCAGCATCAAACATAATCTCATTTGTTTTATCTTTAATGGTAAGCATGCCTTTTATGTTATGTGTTGCGCCCTGAATTTTTGATTCTTTTATTGGTGTAACAGAAGTGATAACAAATTTTGATTTCGGATATTTTGCCACATCAAAAAAGTCGGCTGACTTCAGATGCGATTCCAATTTAGCTTTTGAACTTTCTTTTGTGATGTCTTTGTCTTCTATAGTGGTCATGTCAATTTCAACACTGCCTGTTAAATTACCGTGATTATTTTGCACCTCGCCTCCCGAAATTTTAATAGTTCCATTATGTTTGCCACCTACTTTTTCAGCATACCATTCTAAAGTACTTTGATTAGTGTCAATTTTATAAGTTTCAACATGATTCTTTTTTAATGTAAATGCTGTGAGCATAAATACAGAAAGCAGGCATGAAATAATAATTGTTTTTTTCATCTTAATTTGTTTTGAGTTAATATTACCTTTGAAAAGCGTATCCGTTATTAAATTCTGTAAACTTCTTTGATGGGTGAAAGTACTATAAATATCATATTGAATTGTTTCACAGGATGTTTATGCATATATCGCACCCGCTAAATGATCTTAGAATGATACAAGCCTTGCGGAAATAAATTATCCTTTTCACATCTTCAGGTTAAGTATTTTTATATTTTCGCGCCACATAATTTAAACTATGCCAGTTAAACTCCGGCTTTATAATCAGCTATCAGGTAAAACATCTGTTGAATCTTAAATCTTTTTAAAATTTCTCATCAAATAATTCTATATTAAATAATTGTAATGCGAGGTACTGTTCTGTTTTTCAATGTCAAAAAAGGCTATGGTTTTATTCGTAATAATGAGACTGAGCTGGATATTTTTGTGCATCGTAAAGGTTTAAATGAAATGATTAAAGAAGGTGATGATGTAACTTTTGATGAAACTGAAGGGACAAAATCTGTAGTTGCTACCAATGTTTCACTTTTCAGAAGAGAAGGAGATATGACCCCGATAAAAAAATTTAAAAGACCGCGAATAAGAAAACCCTGAAAAATTATCTGCCCGCTACCACTCCAACTACCCGCAACATAAAGAAATGTGGAAATTGCATCAATTGCCAAACACCATCTTCACCGCATCTGTTTTATGACCTTCGTAGTAAAGTGAACATAGGAATGTTCCTGATGCATGAAAGCCATGATTATAGAGCACTTCATTAATGCCCTTGCGAAGTTGTAGCTTAATACGGCTGATTTCTTTTCCGGCAATATCGGTTACAGTAATGTAACATGATTTATTAATGCTCCTGTCTGAAAAAATAGTAATAAGCGTTTGCTCATCACCGGGGTTAGGAGTGTTGGCAACAATATAAATTCCTTTTGTATCAGCAGGGTGATCATCAATGCCTGTTACATTCAAAAACACTTCGTGTGAGAACAAGCTTTCAATACCATTGCTGTCAACACTTGCCACGCTGAATATGTGATACCCACTTGCAGGAAACGACAATGTATCCGTTAATTGATTGCTGAAAGTATAAACCGAATCCCAGTCATTGCTGAGCGTTCGCACTCCTATGCGGTATTGCAGGTATTGTGTTTGCTGTGTAATGGTAATCACAACAGCAGAACTTCCAATGGCGACTACGTTTAGGTCGGGAGTTAGCGGACCGATGGCTGCCATAGCAACCCCTGTACCGTTAATAACTGAATTACGGCTAAGGTAATTGAAGTCAACAAAGAAACTGTCAAGCCCTGCAACAGCATCAGTATCCAGCCCGAGGATGTCGTCACTCGTATGTTGCCTGTCGTGGTAAGCAGTGTCTGCGGTATTTGCATTTCCATTTTCATTGGCTGATGTCATGCGTATGGCAGTGAACGAATGCTGGCGGAAAGAAATATGATCACCGCCACGCCCTGTGCGATCCTCGGCCGACATTATCATAATATCAGTAGGCACTGAAACATAAGGCAGCGCTTCTTCCTGGTATTCCAGCTTCACAAAACGCGCAAACTGCTTGTGCAGTGAATTTAATGCTCCGGCAGAAAACAAACGCACATGCATGCTGTCAATATTTCCAAAGCCGGGGCACGAAGGCGGAGATGAAGTATTCCCGCAAAATACTCCTCCCACAATATCGTTATTGAGCACAGCATGAATGAGGATGCCCTGTTGCACCGCATATACTGCGAAGGCTTCTGAGCCGTAAAGCCCCTGCTCTTCACCCGTATTGAGAAGAAAAACTATTGTACGGTTAAACACACATTTACTCATGATGCGCGCCAGTTCAAGCACCAGAGCTGTACCGCTGCCATTATCATCTATTCCCTGCGCAATACAGCTGGTATCACACACATCCTTGCAGCGACTGTCAATGTGTGATTCTATAATCACAATAGATTTATCAGTAGTATCTGCACCGGGTAGCACAGCAAAAATATCGCTGTGCTGCAACACTCCGCACATAAGCGCATTATCAAATTGCAGGTACGATGGAAGCAGGCGGTTATTATTAAGGGCGCTTATGTCAGAAAATTTCTGGAACGCCCACCTGCGTGCAGCACCGATGCCTGTAGTGGCTGACACGGTATCGGATGCAGAGTTGCGCGTATAGAATGTTCCAAGCGTATCAAGAATTGAGTGAAGTGAATCAGGCGAAACCTGCTGCAGGATTACCTGTACAATTGAATCGGGCTGATTGATAATTACCGGTGGAAGATAATTCTGCGGATTGTAATTTCCTTTCATCACTTGTTCAGCGATAGAGTTGGTGCAGATAATGTTGGTTTGTGAATGGGCTTGCATAAGAAAAATAAGCAAGGTTATTGTAAGAGTGAATTTTTTCATAACATGGAATTTTATGTGAAGATAAAAAGGTTACAAATACATACAACAAAAGTGAAAAAATGACTTCCTTCTCATCGCTCATCTTAAAAATAGGAATTAATCCTTACGTAAAGGTTCCATCGAAAGTATTAAATGAATTATTTTTCCAAGCCGGAAAATCAAAAGGACCTATCCCGGTAAAGGGGAAATTAAACGGCAAGCCTTTTATTCAGCATGTTGTAAAATACAAAGGTGTATGGAGGCTTTATCTTAATACCCCAATGCGTAAAGCTGCCGGAATTGATGTGGGAGATATGGCATACGTTGAAATTGATTTTGACAACACACCCCGTATTATTCCTATTCATTCGAAACTTGCAGACACTCTATCAAAAAATAAAAAAGCAAAAGAGACTTTTGAAAAACTTGCACCTTACCGACAAAAAGAAATTATTCGATATGTAAATTCTCTTAAAACAGAAGAATCTGTTAACAGGAACATTATAAAAATCATGGAGCATTTGACCGGTAAACAATCATTTGCAGGAAGAACATAGTAGCAAAAGATTATAGCCTATATTCTAAAAGTTATTGATAATGATAATGAAAAAAAATACTTTTTTACAAGCTGAATGGAGAAAGTTGGTAATGGCTAACTATTCAGTTGACAAAAATTTACTTAAACCATTCCTGCCTTACAACACAGAGTTTGATTTGTTGAAAGACACTTGTTATTTGAGCTTGGTTGGATTTATGTTTCTCAATACAAAAGTTAAAGGAATTAAAATTCCTTTTCATTCAAACTTTGAAGAGGTTAACTTAAGATTCTATGTTCGTTACAATGACAAGGGGGAATGGAAACGAGGCACTGTATTTATAAAAGAAATTGTTCCCAAGGCTGCAATAACATTTGTGGCAAACACAATTTATGGAGAGAATTATGAAACCATGCCAATGAAACATTTCTGGATTACCGGGAATGAATTTTTAGATGTTGAATACAAATGGAAAAAGAAAAGGTGGAATTCAATAAAAGTTATTGCCTCTAAAGAGTTATATAAAATTGAGAAGGGAAGTGAAGAAGAATTTATCACCGAACATTACTGGGGATACACAAAAGTAAAAGACAACCAAACTTTTGAATATAAAGTAGAACACCCGGTATGGGAAATTTATAAGACAAAGGATTATATCATTGATGTGGACTTTGGAGATAATTATGGATCACAATTTGAATTCCTGAAAGATGAAACACCTCAATCGGTATTCTTAGCTGAGGGATCAGAGATAAAAGTAAAAGAAGGTTCCGAGATTTAAAAATGGGAATTCTTTGATTCTGCACTAAATCATTGTTTGAAAGCAATTCTGAAAAATAAAAGCATGTTGCAAACTCCCAATTGAACAAGTACAATCAGGCGTTCTTTTTCGCAGAAGGTTCTTTCAGAATGACAAAGTCAACGAGTGACTGAAGTCACTCTCTATTAATATTATTTATTTGGAGGAAAAAAAATTGATGCAAGAACAACTCCATCAATTATTTTTTTGTTTACCAAAGGTGCATCAATAGCGAGTGGTTTAAACCACTTGATTCCTTGTTTTCCGATTTAATTCAACGCTATTTCTTTTACCACATTCCTGAAAACAAATTCATTTTTCTTGTCCACATCAATCTCTATCACATCATCACGGTTAACCGTACCTGCAAGAATTTGCTTTGATAATTCATTCAGTACTTTCTTTTGCATTACACGTTTGAGCGGGCGTGCTCCATAAGTTGGGTCGTAACCTAACTGTGCTAACCAATCAACTGCGCCTTCGGTTATGCTAAGCGTTACTCCATTGTTTTGCAACATTTTTGTTACTTGCTGAATCTGAATTTTTACAATGTCTTTTATTTCATCGCGTGTAAGCGGAGCGAACATGATGATCTCATCAACACGATTTAAAAACTCAGGGCGGATTGTTTTCTTCAGCAATTCAAAAACCTGGTTTTTTGTTTTTGCAATCAACTCATCGCGATTATCATCATTCATTGTTTCAAAATTTTCCTGAATGATGTGCGCACCTGTATTTGAGGTCATGATGATGATGGTGTTTTTGAAATTAGCGGTGCGTCCTTTGTTATCAGTCAATCGTCCGTCATCTAAAACCTGCAACAAAATATTAAACACATCAGGATGCGCTTTTTCAATTTCATCCAACAAGACAACGCTGTAAGGTCTTCTTCGTATAGCTTCCGTTAGCTGACCGCCTTCATCATATCCAACATAACCGGGAGGCGCGCCAATCAAACGACTTACAGTGTGTCGCTCTTGATACTCACTCATATCAATTCGCACCAAACTATTTTCATCGTTAAATAAAAACTCTGCAAGTGCCTTTGCCAATTCAGTTTTACCAACACCTGTTGTTCCTAAAAATATAAATGAACCCACAGGTCGCTTTGCATCGCTCAATCCCGCGCGGTTTCTTCGTACTGCTTCACTCACTGATGCAATTGCATCATCCTGTCCAATTACTCTCTTATGCAATTCTTCTTCGAGATGCAAAAGTTTTTCGCGTTCACTTTGTAACATGCGTTTAACGGGAATACCAGTCCAACGTGCAACTATTTCTGCAATGTCTTCACTGTCCACTTCCTCTTTCATCATTGCACCTTTCACTTCCTGTGTTGCAATTAATTTTGTTTGCAATTCAGTTACTTTTTGTTCAGCTTCTTTAATGCGACCATATCGAATCTCTGCTACCTTACCATAATCACCTGCACGTTCAGCCTGGTCAGCTTCCTGCTTGAAATTTTCAATGGCTTCTTTCAGATTCTGAATTCCTTCTACTAATTCTTTCTCAGCTTGCCAACGTGATTTTATAGTGTTGCGTGTCTCGGTGAGGTTAGCGAGTTCTTCATTAATATCTTTCATCCTACCTGTATCCTTTTCGCGTTTCATCGCCTCGCGCTCAATTTCCAATTGCATTATTTTACGTTGCACCTGATCCAATTCTTCCGGGACAGAGTTCATTTCCATACGAAGTTTTGCAGCCGATTCATCAATCAAATCAATTGCCTTATCGGGAAGAAAACGGTCTGTGATATAACGCTGCGATAACTCAACAGCAGCAATAATTGCTTCATCTTTAATGCGCACTTTGTGATGTGTTTCATAACGCTCTTTCAATCCACGAAGAATTGCAATGGCATCTTCAGTGTCTGGTTCTTCCACCATCACTTTCTGGAAACGTCTTTCGAGCGCCTTATCTTTTTCAATATACTTTTGATATTCGTTTAAAGTTGTTGCACCTATTGCGCGCAACTCACCACGCGCCAATGCAGGCTTTAAAATGTTGGCTGCATCCATTGCTCCTTCTCCCCCACCGCCAGCACCAACAAGCGTATGTATCTCATCAATGAATAAAACAATTTCTCCTTCACCGCTTATTACTTCTTTGATTACTGATTTCAATCGCTCTTCAAATTCGCCTTTATACTTTGCGCCAGCAATGAGCGAACCCATATCAAGCGAATAAATAACTTTTGATTTCAGATTCTCCGGAACATCGCCATTGATAATGCGATGCGCCAAACCTTCTGCTATAGCGGTTTTACCAACACCGGGTTCACCTATAAGGATAGGGTTATTTTTTGTTCTGCGGGATAAGATTTGCAGTACTCGTCTTATCTCTTCATCGCGACCGATTACCGGATCAAGCTTTCCTTCCTGTGCTAACTGGTTTAAGTTGCGTGCATATTTATTCAATGCATTGTAAGTTTCTTCAGCACTTTGCGATGTAACTTTTTCTCCTTTGCGCAATTCAAGTATCGAAGACCTTAAATCTTTTTCATTCAAGCCTTGCTCTTTTAAAAGCGCGTTCGTTTTGTCTTTGTACTGAAGCATTGCCAATAAAATATGTTCAACAGTTACAAACTCATCTTTAAATTCTTTAAGTAACCCAGTTGCTTTTGATAATACTTGATTAGCATCATTGCTGAGATAAACTTGTCCACCACTTACTTTCGGGTAAGTATTTATCAAATCGTCCAACTTCCTATCAAGTTGCGCAATATTGACGTTAGACTTTTTTAATAAGAACGGAATTACATTTTCATCAGACTCCATTAGTGCTTTAAGCAGATGCGCTGATTCAATAGACTGTTGTCCGTTTTGCATAGTCAACTGCTGAGCAAGTTGAATTGCTTCCTGAGATTTAGTTGTGAATTTATCGAGAGTCATTTTTTTGATTATTTAAATGAGAGACTGTCCTGTTGAGTGAAACGAAACATCTTTCTTCAAATGAAGTACTTGCTATCCCGGGAGAAAGTTCCTTCGCTTCGCTCAGGATGACAGATCTGGAAGAGTCATTCCTCAAATGACTATCCAACAAAATTTTCAAGTCAATTTGACTTAGTGAAGTAAATGAAAAAGTCAATAGGTCAGATGAAAAAATTTAAACTGAAAAAGAGGCAGATTGGTTTGATGGTTATATGATTCGTCATAACGCTTCTAATGATTACATTTCCAAAAATCCTGATGAGGGGAACAGGAATAGATTTATCCAAAAGAAAATTTTATTTTTACATTTCCAAATTCACATATAATGATAGTTACTAAAAAGCCACTTACCAATGTTCAAATGGAAATTCTGAAACTCTACAATTTAGATATTTCGGACACTACATTACTTGAATTGAAGGATTTGATTTCCGATTTTTTTCTTGAGAAAGCACGGAAACGGGCTGATGAAATTTGGGTTGAGAGAGGATATACCGAAGAAACAGTTAAGCAATGGCTAAATGAAGACTAACCAAAACTTACCGTTGTTTTAGACAAGAATATAATTTTAGCTTCCATTTCAAACAACTCTCCCTATCGGATTATTTTTGACAAGTTCAGGGCAAGGGCATTTGATGTTTTCGTAACAAATGAAATTCTTCTTGAATACGAAGAAAAACTTAAAGAAAAATTTGATTTCGATGTTGCCGAAAGTGTTCTTAATGCTTTTCAAAACCGAAGTAATGTTTTTGAAATTGAAACATGGTTTAGTTTCAAATTAATCATGTTTGATGATGATGACAACAAGTTTGCAGACTGCGCAATTGCAGCCAATGCCGATTATCTTGTAACCAATGACAAACATTTTAATGTCTTGAAATCCGTTGCGTTTCCAAAAATTCAGATAATTAAAATTGACGGGTTTATGGAAATTCTAAAAGGATTTTAGAACTAATTAGAACCTATAAAGTAACAGTTACAACTTACAAAGTCTTCAACTCTGTAACCAATTTTGACAAAGCGTCTTTTGCATCACCAAACAACATGCTTGTTTTGGGGTCATAGAACAATTCATTTTCTATACCTGCATAACCGGCATTCATAGAGCGTTTGTTTACGATGATATGTTTTGCTGCTTCCACATCAAGTATAGGCATTCCGTAAATAGGTGATGCAGGATCATTTTTTGCTGCGGGATTTACAACATCATTTGCACCTACCACTAAGACAACATCTGTTTGTGCAAACTCAGGATTGATGTCTTCCATCTCAACCAGCTTATCATAATCAACATTTGATTCGGCAAGCAATACATTCATGTGACCGGGCATGCGACCGGCAACAGGATGTATTGCATACTTTACGCTTACACCACGCTCTTCTAAAATGTTTTCCAATTCTTTAATAACGTGTTGTGCCTGCGCAACAGCCAAACCATAACCGGGTACGATGATTACTTTCTTGGCATAGTTCATAAGAATTGCCGCATCGCTGATGGTAATATCTTTTATAGAACCCTTAATGCCCGAAGCACTTCCGGCAACAGCCTTACCTGTTTCACCAAATGCTCCAAAAATTACATTGCTCAGCGGACGGTTCATTGCTTTACACATTGCAAGCGTAAGCAACGTACCTGCAGAACCTACCAAAATTCCTCCTGTTTGCATTGCCTGGTTATCATAAAGAAAACCTCCTGTTGCAGCAGCCAATCCCGTGAATGAGTTCAATAACGAAATAACCACAGGCATATCCGCACCGCCAATTGGAATCGTGAATAAAATTCCATAGCCTAAAGACATTGCTAAAAGTGCATATATAGTATAAGAAGGAACATCAGAGCCAAACAAAACATAACCTGCTAATGCAAAAAGCGCAACTAAGAAAACATTGTTAAGCATGTTATAACTTGGCAGGCGAATGGCTTTAGACAATGTGCCATTCAGTTTCATAAAAGCAATTATACTTCCGCTGAATGAAACTGAACCAATCAGCAATCCTAAGACAATACAAAGCAATGCGCCAAATCCTTCAACGGTTTCAACGGCATGAGGATATTCAATCAAACCGATTAATGCAGCACAGGCTCCACCCATTCCGTTGAACAGCGAAACTAACTCAGGCATCTTAGTCATCTTTACTTGTTTCGCAGACATCCAACCGATAACTGTTCCTATTGCGATTGCTCCAAAAATCAATACATAAGTTATGGCTGAAACCTCGTGACCTCCATCGTACAAAAAGATGGTGCCTATAATTGCCAGCGTCATTCCCACTGCACCTATAAGGTTACCGTTACGGGCAGTTTTCGGATTGCTCATCATTTTCAGTCCGATGATAAAAGTTACTGAAGCGATCAGGTAAACTATTTCTAAAAGGTTACTTGCCATACTTTGGATTACTGATTTTTGTTTTCTGTTTGCGTTGAGTGGGCTTATTTTTTCTTCTTAAATAATTCTAACATTCTATCAGTCACCACAAATCCTCCGACTACGTTTAGGGTTCCGAGAATTACAGCAACGAAACCTAATACTTCGCCAAGTGTAGTTTCTGTTTTAAGCATTACTATTATTGCTCCTACAATTACAACTCCGTGAATTGCATTTGCTCCGCTCATTAAAGGTGTATGCAACACGGTAGGTACGTTACCTATAACTTCTACTCCAACAAAAATGGAGAGGATGATGATGTAGATGAGTTGACGATGTTCTGCTGCTGCTGCGAGAAATTGTTCCATTTTATTAAAGGTAGAATTTTGAATGAATGAATGATTGAATTAGCAGGGTTGAGTTTTGAATGATTGAATGATTGAATCTTTCAAGTATTCAAATTTTCGATCAATCTGCTACTTTTTTCTTTGAATATATTTTTTTACTTGTTGTACTTCTTGCTTTTGACATTACTGCTAAAATTTCATTTGCTTCTTTTAACAAACTGTCCACTCTTTCCTTCTTCATAATATCAGCTTCAATTATTAATTCCATCCAAAATGCACTTTCATCGGCTTCCTCAACTACAATACTAATTTTTGAATGAAACTCTGCTTCCGATCTTGCTCTACATGCTGCCCTGTAATTTGCTGCTACTGATGTTGATGATCTCAATAATTGTTTACCTATGATTCTTGCCTCATCAGTTTTAGGTAATGAGTGAAATAATTTGATTGTGCGTAAAGCAAAGGTTTTCGTGCGTTGTTTAAAAGCTTCAACGAATTCAATATTTTTCACTTTATAGTGGATTTGAAAATTTAACTCTATTATTCAATCCTTCTAACCTCAACCTACTTTCCACTCAATCATTCAATCATTCAAACTTCAACCTTAACTTTCACACTCTGATGCACAGCAACTCCTTTATGCGTTATCAAACTTCCTTTTGTAATTTCTTCTTCCATTTCCCATTTAAAACCATCCTTTGTTGCAAGGTGTGTTAAGAATGCCTGAATATTTTTTGCATATAAATCGCTTGCATTCATGGGCAATAAACTCGGAAGATTTGATTCTCCTATTATTGTCACTCCATGCTTCACCACTGTTTTATTCAATTCACTTAACGGACAGTTACCACCTGATTCAACTGCCATATCAACAATCACACTACCACGTTTCATATTTTTAACCATGTCCTCGGTAACAAGCACAGGCGCTTTGCGACCCGGTATTAATGCTGTTGTAATTACTAAATCAGCTTGTGTTATATGTTTGAATAAAAGTTCCTGTTGCATCTTCAAAAATTCTTCTGAAACACCTTTAACATAACCGCCTTCAGTTTTAACTGAATCATCGTTTTTCATTTCGATGAACTTGCCTCCAAGTGATTCTACTTGTTCTTTAGTTTCAGGACGGATATCACTTACTTCAACAATTGCTCCGAGACGTTTAGCAGTTGCAATTGCTTGCAATCCTGCTACACCCGCTCCCATAATCACAACTTTAGAAGGTTTGATAGTTCCTGCAGCAGTCATCATCAACGGAAAAATCTTTCCTAATGCATTGGCGCCAAGCAAAACCGTTTTATATCCTGCAAGATTACTTTGCGAACTCAATGCATCCATTTTTTGTGCGCGTGAAATACGCGGAACAGCATCAACTGAAAACGCACTTATACCTTGTTTTACACAAGCGTCAACCAAATCAGGATTTACAGAAGCCATCATAAATGAAATTAACACAGCCGATGATTTCATTTTTGCAATGTCGTTTAATGCAGGTGCATTAACTCCTAAAAGCACATCGCTATTTGAATAGACTGCATTTGCATCGCAAATAGTTGCGCCTGCATTTTTGTAATCATCATCACTGTAATAGGCTTCAATACCTGCGTTACTTTCAACCTGCACTGCAAAGCCTGCTTTCACTAATTGTGAAGTAACATCGGGCGAAAGTGCTACCCTGCGTTCGCGTTCTTTTGTTTCTTTGGGAACTCCTATAAGCATGTGCTCAATAAATTTTTAGTCATGAAAGTATTTACTATAAATCTGATAAAGCAGATTTCAACCGTAAGGCCGATTTTTCAGCGCGCGCAAAGAAAACAATATTTCTGAAATTGCAGTTGTGGAAGTCCCTAATCGGCTTTTAAACCAATTTTAAGAAGGAACACACAAATAGCATAACATTAAACCGGAAAATAAATATGGATTTAAAAACTCAGCTAAACTCAATTCCAAAAAAAAATGAGAGAAATCACTTAACACGATTTAGTTTTCTCGTTCCCATCGGGAGGAAATAATAACATAGTGCTATACCGCACGATGTACCGTTATTCGTGAAAGTGTGCGTGTAGTTTTTATTCTCAACCATATATGAAACAGTTGAACTGGCAATATTTGAGAAACCATATCGCGATTGAAAAGTGAGGCTTAACATGTTTCCTCTTGACCAAACTTTTTCAACTCCTATAAGCCATTGAAAATTTGCGCTTGTTGATTGAAGTGAATGTGAATGTTCAGTCATTTCAGCAGGCTGATTATTTTCTGCATTAATTTGATCAACAGGAACACTGGTTTCACTTTGCCACTTGCTATCAATTGCTGTAAAGCCAAAACCTGCGCCTGCTATGAAACGAAAGTTCCGGCAATTAAGTTTCGAGTTATAAATGATCAAAGCAGGAATTTCAGATGTGCATGTTCCTGTTCTTAAATAAGCAAAATGATCTTCAGATTTAAGCAAACTATAATCTTTCGCAAGGGTATATTCAAAACCAAATTCCGAAAATCCGAAACCTGTTTGAAAGCTCCATCGTTCAGCAATCCTGTAGCGAAAATTCACAGCAAGCTGCCCCGCACCATAAACGTTATTTGTAAACAATGCACTTGCATCTTCCATTCCACTGCTGAACTTCGAAGGATTTCCGGTTACACCCATCTGTAAACCAACGTTCCAGCGTCCTTGTGCATTTAGATTAAGTTGAAATAATACCAGGGCAAACAGTAATAGATTTTTCATGACTTTATGGATTTAATATTTGAGCGTAGCAAATATAATTTTTTTATTTTCATTCTATCATTCAATCATTCCATCATTCCATCATTTTCTTAATATTGCAAACTAAAATTGAATTGAAGATGATTAAATATACACCCAATTACCTGAAAAAGTTAGAGGAGATCATGAGCGAAAATGGTTACCAGGTACGCTATGAAAAAGGAAATTTCAAATCGGGCTATTGTATTCTTGAAACTAAAAAGGTTGTAGTGATCAATAAATTTACTCCGCTCGAAAGCCGCATCAACTCATTGACTGAGATTATTAAGAACCTTGGTTTTAATGATGAGAATCATAGAGAAGAGCAACTGAAGATAGTTTAAGGTTTGTAGTTTGTGGTTTAGGTTTATAGTTTCGGGTTGCAGTCTTAATCCGATAGCTATCGGATCGAAATTCAAAATAATTCATTTGAAGATAAATTCTTTGTCTGTGATCGGGATGCTATCCCGAGTTACATTACTTCGTCACCTCGTTTCTTCGTCACTTCGTCACATTAAAAATAAACATGAAAATCACATTACTCGGTACCGGAACATCGCAAGGTGTGCCTGTTATTGCTTGCGGATGCGAGGTGTGCATGTCAACAAATCCAAAAGATAAAAGGTTGCGTTGTTCTTTGTTGATTGAAGAAAATGAGAATGTAATTGTGATTGATTCAGGTCCTGATTTTCGGCAGCAGATGTTGCGCGAAAATGTAAAACGATTAGACGGACTTGTTTTTACGCATGAGCATAAAGATCATGTTGCCGGTATGGACGATATTCGTGCATTTAATTTTTTCAATAAAAAGCCTGTGGATATTTATGCAACTGAAAGAGTTCAGAAAGAATTGAAACGCGAATTCACTTACGTATTTGACGGTTCACAATACCCCGGAATTCCGCAGGTAAATATTAATACGATAGAGAATAAACCTTTCAATGTTGCAGGTGTTGAATTAATTCCTTTTGAAGTGTTGCATTATAAACTGCCGGTTTTAGGATTTCGTATTAAAGATTTTGTTTACATCACAGATGCAAATTTTATTGCAGAAGAAGAGCGAAAAAAAATAAGAGCTGCAAAAATTCTTATCATTAATGCGCTGAGGCGCGAAGAACATATTTCACATTTCACCTTATCACAGGCTATAGAAATAATTGAAGATTTAAAACCAGAACAAGCTTATTTAACTCACATCAGTCACCAGTTAGGATTACACGATGAAGTTGAAAAAGAACTTCCTGCTAATGTACACTTAGCGTTTGATGGTTTATCGTTTGGGGTTTAAGGTTTTCGTCATTGTGAATAACGAAGAAATCTGTTCAAGCTTACCGTCATTGCGAGGAACGAAGCAATCTGTAATGAGTGCCACGATCCAACGGATTGCTTCGTTCCTCGCAATGACGTTACAATTTACAATTCAAAATTTTTCCGAAACATCGGAACTATAATTCAAAAAACACATGTTAGAAAATCTTCTCAGTTTAGTAAAAGAGCATGCAGGCGATGCTATAATTAATAATCCTGCAATACCCAATGAACAGAATGAGGCAGCTATTGGTGAAACAGCAAACGGTATAATGAGCGCGTTACAAAGCCAGGCTTCAGGTGGAAATCTGCAAAACATTCTTGGCATGTTTCAAGGTGGTGATGCGGCAAACTCTCCTGTTGCTTCAGCCATTTCTAACAATGTAGCGGGTAACCTGATGAATAAATTTGGAATTGATTCAGGCCAGGCTGGAAATATTGTTCAAACAATGTTACCCGGAATATTAAACAGCCTTGTAAATAAAACTAACGATCCCAATGATAGCAGTTTTAATCTGCAAGACATCGTTTCAAAAATCGGGGGCAATGCAGGCGGTGTTGGTAGCATGCTTGGCAATCTATTCGGAAAATAAAATATCATTTAGCATACGCTATTTTATAACATCAACTTTCTGAATAAAATTTCCCTGGTCTGTTTTTACTTTCAGCGTGTAAAGTCCTGGTACAAGAGGCGCGATATTTATTGTGCATTTGCCCTTTGCAATAGCACCTGTTTTTTCAAAAAGCATCACTTGCCCTGTGTAGTTATATAATTCGTACCCGGTAATTTTATCCGAAGAATCAGCACCAAGATTGATAAATTTTACAACAGGATTTGTAGTAACCTTATCTGAGGCAAAACTCATATAAGCGATTCTCACAAGTCAAATATAGATTATCTCACAATCTGACACATCAGGGATAAATGAAGTTTTTAATCCCGATGTGTCGAGAGGGGTTAAAAGCACAACTGTTCGTTTACCCACAATGTTTGTTAGAAGCACAACTGTTCGTTTACCACTTAAAGCCCTTTTTTTAAAAATTGCCATTTATCTTTTTGTACCTGCTGTGCTGCTTTCGACACGAAGATGTGTCGTCCGAAGTCCGCACACATCCCGATGCATCGGGACGATTTACATTCATTGCTGTGTCGTTGCAAGCTCAATCCCATATCGTATTGCCGCTTCAAGTACATCAATGTTTATATCTTTCAGCGTTTTAAACTTAATGCAATACCCGCTCACGCTCGCCTTGCCGAGTTTTTTCCCATACGTTTGGACTAAGTATTTCTTATCTTCAATACCAAGGATATAGACAGAGATTCCGGCTGTGTTTGGACTCATACCAATTTGATAAAACTCCCTGGTTTTTCCATCAGCATATTTTATGGTCTGAAATCCATATCCTATATTAGGATTAGAAACAGTTTTATTTTCACTGTTTTTACCATCCAGGAACCATAATTTACATGCTGGCATTATTTGCAGAATGATGTGGTGCAACGCTTGCATATCGCTGCGTTTTGGCTCAGGTTGGCTGGTAATATACTTTTTGATTTGTTCTTGTATGTTCATATCAAATTTAGTTGTGCTTACTCTAATCGGTTTTCAGCAACCCCGTTTGATTTTAGTTCTTTAGTTTCTTGCACAAAATTTTCAAGTTAGCAGTGTCCCCAAAACTTGCCGTCAACGAATTCGGGCTTTGCGTTGGTGGGCTTTTGAAACCGGAAACTGTTTGCCAGCACCAAAGTTTATTAACTGCTCAAATGTTTCTATTCGCGATGTCAGCCCACTAACGCAAAACCCATGTTAGCAGTTCGTTGTTGTCATAAATCAATTTTATAAAATGTCTTTTAACCACTTAATAGAATTTGTTAAAGGCAAAAAATTTAATTCCGTTTGTTGATGCGAGTAACTTGCCATATCACTTTCAGCAAATAACCCCCAATGGTCTGAGTTGGCGATTTCAACATAAGTAGCATTTCCCGGGTTATAGTGATTTACTATTTCGGCAATTAGCTTATGCTCGGTAGCTGAAGATACAAAGTCGGAAGATCCGTGCATGGCCAGCACTTTGGCTTTTGTATTCATCCATAGTTCCCTGATGTTTACATCAGCAACCTGCTGAAAGTATTCTATCCTCATTGGATAAATATAGAGATGTGATTTTGTTTCAGGATGTTCTTTGATGATTTGCTCCGGTGCTTTTTTTTCAACAAACAAACCGTAAAGCCGGATATATTCTGCTCTCATATACCTATCGATAGAATCGGCAGGCAGGTCTTCAAGCAATTGTTGGCGAAGGGAGTTGTCCAACTCATATTCCAGCCAGTTTCTTCCAACGGTGCCATACACAATTATTCCTTTAACCGGTTCCTGTTGTGCAATCAATGGGGCAATAACTCCGCCAATGCTGAATCCGGCAATGAAGATATTTTCTTTATCAACATAAGAGAGTGATTTTAGCTGTTTCAGGCCATCCAAAAATGCCTGCTTCTCAGTATTGAAATCACATTCATTACATGGTATCCCTTTACTGTCACCCATACCTGTTTTCTCTATCCGTATCGTAACAAACCCATTCCTTGTTAATGAATCACTCCACATTTTTATTGACAGAATCTCAGTTATTGAAGGGTTATCAATGCTATAACACCCTACCCCACCCACTATAAGCACAGCAGGATAAATACTGCCGCCTTTAGGCCTGGTAATAATAGTTCTCAAATGATTACTTCCTGATAATAAAGATGAATAAATGATGTCGTAATCATCACTTGTTTCTATTTGTTTTGGTAACAAAATCATTGTTGTTTCTTTGAGTTTCGATTTTCGGTAATAGCCTATTTTAACTTTATCACCTCCATGATGTTTTTTGAGAAGTTCTAAAAAATGATTGGTGTTTTTAATCTGCTCTCCATCCATTGAAATAAGAACATCGTTCGCAGTAAAACCAGCCCTTTGAGCGGAAGAGCCTGCAACAACTTTTTCTATATGGGTGCCCGACAGCCCAGAAAGTTTAAGTGCTATTCCTGAACTATCGTTAAGGTCACGAACTAAGGCTCCAAACGATGCGGATCGAGGAAGGTCCTGCCCAAAAGAAGATTTCTTCATAAGAAATAAGACAGCTACCAAGGATAAAAAAATGATTTTATTCATACGTTTTAATTTTTTGTTTTTCAATGTTACAATTACCGCTAACGCATCAAGGATAAATAAGTTTTTAATCCCGATGTGTCGGGAGGGATTAGAAGCACAACTCTCCGATAACCCACAATGTTTGTTAGAAGCACAACTGTTCGTTTACCACTCAAAACCCTTCTTTTAAAAATTTGCATTTATCTTTTTGTTATCGGAATACTCTACTCTCGTTGAGTTACTATTGTCGTTTTATTTTGAGTGTTTAGTAATTTCTTCCCGCAAAAAGTTATTGAGATTTGTCTGTTTAACATTCAGAAATTTTTCTATTGCATTGTAATAGTCAAGGTCAGTTTTACCAGTGTTTAAAAAGTCCTTCAATAATTTCCATCCTCCTTTTTCATAAACGAGTTGGCAAATCAAACCTCCAATCACATACCTGTAGTCCGTGTATTCGTCAATGGTTTTGAGTTTTAAAATATTGTTTAAATCAATTTCAGGATGTTTCAGTAAATACTCATTTGCTCGTTTGATATGCCAATTTAATTCTTCTCCTCTACTGCCTCCTAAAAATGTTGCAAGTCCTTCAAGTATCCAATTATGGCAATTAGGATAATTAGGATTAATAAAAATATGTATCAGTTCGTGGGGATAATATTCTCCCATTCCACTACAATAAACTCTCTCGTAATCTGATTTGCCTTGAGGTTTTAGCTTACCGCTTGTTCCCATTTCATAGTCAAAACCTCTCAACCTTTCTATTTCATTAAAGTCGTATGCCAAATAATATTCTACTTGTTTGATTGGTACTCCAAATTTTTTGGAAACATCAATCATAAAAGCATTTTGTTTTTCAGCTTTTACAGAATCAAAACTGTGATAATAAGGAAAGTAGTAATCAATGTAACCAACCTTTTTATGATTCCATTCCTTATCTCTGTTTATTGGTAATGCATTGTATAATTTATATTCACCATTTTCCTTTTTTGCAAAAACATTGGTGATACATAAAATGTTTGGTGGTCTTCCGGTTGAATCGAAGGATGCAAAAATGGATTTGATTTGATAAAGTCCGTTACTATTTTTGACATTTAAAATCGTCACCGGGAAACCCATATAAAGAGATGGTTGAAATTCACTTTCTAAAAAATCAAAATGTGTATGCTCCGCTTTTTCTTTTGTATTCCAATATGGGTTGTCATACAAACTGTCTGGCTCTGATTTAAGATAGTTTATCCAAAGTGTCACAACCTTTTTTGTTTCAACATCTGTCGTGTCAACGAGTTTGTCAATATCAATTCTTGATTGTCCCAATGCAAATTGTTCTGCTGTCAGAAGTAAAAGTAGTCCGAGTATTTTCAATTGTCAAATTTTACAATTGTCAAAGATAATTTCTTGCAGTTAGTTTGAGTTAGCACTGCCGCCAAAGAGTTTCCGATAACGCCAGTTTGTGAATAAACCCTTAATAACTTTTAGCATATATGTAGATAATCACGGGTGGCGTGCTTTATATTTGTAAGCAACAAATATAAAAACAAAGTGAACTATATTACAGGAACAAACAGAAATCAATGCCTGAGCAAAGCCTTGAAGACCGCATTGGCGAGGACCATCCTGTACGGGTGATTGATGCATGGCGAAGTTGCGGCTTAATCATCATCGAGTCGTTTGTGTCTTCCATTTGTTTGAGTTTTTAAATTATCAAACTAAGGTAACGACTTGCGCACATTTTCATCCCGTATGTGCGTGATGGGGTTTCATATTACTTGCATTTATCTTTTTGTTATCGGAAAACCCATACTACTCTAACGAATTTATTCCATCTTATTCTTTCACGATTTTCTTAACCGTGCGTTCTCCATCAATAATTACATCAAGCAAATAAATTCCTTTTGAAAGAAAATTCAAATCAATCGTTTTTGTATAATTACCGTTAAGAATATTCTCCTGTTTATTAAAAATATTTTGTCCTAAAATATTTTTAATTGTTAATGAGACTTGCTTTAAATTTTGTTTGTTAACAGAGATATCAATTTTGGAATTGAATGGATTCGGAACAATGGTAACATCAAAAATATTTTTACTTTGTTCTGAAATATCTGTACAATTAAGAGCTGTAACAATTATTGCTTTGGAGACAACTTTACAGCCTGAAGAACCGGTAGCAATAACATAATATGCTCCTGAACTATTTACTGTTATGGTTGATGCCGTACTCCCGTTACTCCAATAATAACTATTGAAAGCGCCATTTACAGATAAGGTAACCGAACCTCCCAGGCAAAATGTAACCGGACCATTTGCGTTTATTATCGGTGCAGCCATTTCATCGAACTTAATTAAAAAGGAAGCAATTCCGCTGGAAACAACAGGGTTCAGTATCGTATCATTTCCAATAATAATATCCGAATAAGATTGGCAAAGAAAATATGCTTTGCCGTTGTTATCAAAATCAATACCAGTGTAAGCGTAACCGAAAGAGCCACTTGAACGGACATTAAAATAACTTGAAAAAGCACCTGCTGTATCTAAACCAATAACAAATCTTTTTGCATAAATGCCTGAGTTTGTATCAATAACTGAGTTTTCAAAAGTTAATTGACTCATAAAATAACCAGTAAAGTAAAGATCATTGCCATAAAATCTTAAGTCAGCATTATTCCATATACCCCCGCCAGGTAAATAGGTAAATTTTCTTCCCCATATTGGGTTAAGGTTCGAATCAAACTTTAAAATAACCAGGGCGCCCGTAATAGGATTCGGAGTAATGGTATCATTTCCAAACACGAGTCCACCATTACTAAGCCATCCCATAAGGTAAAGGCTGTTTTCATAATATTTTAAGGATGCTGCAGTTGAATTTGGGTTGAAATTTCCACCGGGTAAGAGCTGAAGCATAACACTATCTGTTGTAAAACCGGCTGTATCTGTCTTATAAATCCTGACCCCCGATTGATAAACTAAATGAAATATGGAAGTTCCTGCCGAATCATTCTCGAGGAAATATCTTTGCGTGCCTGCCGGATAAGGTAAAGACCATATTAAATTACCAGATTCATCAACTTTTCTTAATTCATTAGTACCGCCATATCCAGGGAAATAGTAAATATTATTGCTTGCATCAAAAGCTGAACCCCAGCCAAAGTCAACCCATTTAATATGCCCGGTATAATCATATCGGAGCATCCAGAACGCGCCTCCGCCAATATAAGGTGAGGATAGAGTATCTATTCCATTTGCAGAGTAAAATACGGGATGAGTGCCGGAATTCGAATACCAATTCGGAAAAATATCCTTTGTTCTTTTATTGATGTTTAATTGTGCTTGTGGTGCAAATTCACCATGAAACAAGCCTGTAAATGCTCCTTCTTTGTTAAATTTAATCACGCAGGCATTTTCAGTCCAGTGACTATTTGGAGCTGCTAAACCCGGCAAATGCACAGTATCTCCGGTTAAATTGCTGAGAACCGTGCAATAATCAGGAAAACTAATTTGATTATTTACTGATACATAAATATTTTCTCCATCCGAAATGATGTCGTGCGGAATGGAACTGGTCATAATATTATACCAGCAATCAGGATTAATCAGATCTGAATTATCATATACCCTGATATTCTTAAAAGCTGTATCCACACATCCTTTAGCAGAAGTTGCAATAAGTTCAACCTGTTTATTACCGGTTGAAGAGTATGCAATAGGAGGTGTTGCAATTCCATTGTAATTACTCAGGTTAGCTCCCGCTCCGAATGTCCAGTCAAGATTTGATGCATTAGTAGAATTACTTAAAAAATATGTGGTGTCATTTAATTTTACCTGCTGATCAGTAGTTGTAAATTTACTGTACAGGCTGTCATAATCCACAAAAACAGAATCAAGGAATACATAACCGCACCAGCCATAATTAGCAGTCACTTTAACAGCAAGCATTTCAGGACGCGTAATGGTATCTGATAAAAAAGTAAAAGTTCCTCCCGGACTTACTGCTGATCCGTAAAATTGAGAACCCCATAACGAATAAGTATATCCTGCCTGTGAGGAATCAATCTGCACTTGTGCAGTAAACTCATGACCCCTGCATAGCAACGAATCGAGTAACGTTACCTGCAAAGAAGTATCAGGAAATTGATATACAAAAACGCTGATGGGTTGTCCGATAATATAATTGCCGCAGTTATTTGATGCCCGGAGAGTGATAGTGCAGGGATAATTCAGTGCACCTGAATATAATGTAATTGATAACCCGGTGCCGGCCTGGGATGTCCCGGTAAGCGTATCATTTCTCAGCAGGGAATAGGTAACTCCTCCCTGCGAATTCGGAATAATAAGTTGAAAAGCAGCGATCCAGCATAATGTATCATTATTGTAGCTGAAAGTGATATTTGTATCCAGTGTGTTGAGGGAAACATTAACGGAGGCTGCGGCAGTATCTGTAAAAAAACCATTGTCAACAATAAGCTGGATGTTATATGTGCCGGAAGAAGTAAAATAAAATCCTGCATCCTGGTTCCCTCCAAAAAATGATCCGTTAATCAACCATTGGTAAGTATAATTCGGTGGACAGTATGCATGAAAAAAAATTGAATCGCCTGTACAATACACAGCATTTTGATAAGTAAATGACGCTACAGGCGCTGAAGGACCTCCCCCGTTAATCGTTTTAAGAACTACCCCGCTGTCGCACACAGCGAAACCTGAATCCTGTGAAAGAAAAAACATCCCGTTAATTCTTAAGGAAGAGCCATAGGTCTGCGTTTCCCAATAATTTCCTCCCGTCCGTGTTATGGCAATAACACCGTCTCCTCCGAGATAGGCTGTATCTGTATTCAGGATGGCGCCCGCATTAAATGCCTGGGTTAAATAAGTGGGAGAAAGATTCCATGAAACACCTGTATCTGTTGTTTTAAATACCTTTCCTGATGTTCCTGCAGCATATCCTGTATTACCGTTGTAAAAATCAATAGTATTAAATCCCCCGGTAAGAGTTGAAGACAGTGTCCATGTACTTCCTCCATTAATAGTTTCGAAATTCTCCCCATCTCCCAAAATAAAACCTGTGCTTGCATCTGCGAATGCAATGTCTCTGTATTCGTTTGAGTTAGTATAAGGAACTGTCATGCTAAACCAGGTATTGCCCCCATCAGTACTCCTGAAAGAACAGAGGTCACCAACTGCAAAGCCGTTAGTAACGCTGGTAAAAACAATTTTACGAAAAAGAACGGTTCCGGATGTTCCATTGTTTTCTACTATGCTCCATGTCGCTCCTGCATCTGTTGATTTAATAATTATCCTTCTTTGATTACCCGCGCAATATCCTGCCGCAAAACCGGTTGAAGGAGAGATAAAATATAGTGACAAATACGTAGAGTTTGTCATTAAAATAGCTGAGGTTCCGGTAAACGTAGTTGGATTCCATGTGTTGCCGCCATCAATAGTTTTATAAATGGTTCCCTGTGAAGCTATGTATCCATTTTGAGGAGTTGTGAAAAAAATATCGTATAAATTGCTGACGGATATGGTTTGGGAGGTCCACTGTCCCAGTACTTGTGATGTTGCAGAGCAAATAAAAAGAAAGGCAATTAACAGGATATTTTTTTTCATCGTGTTTTTTAATTTAATATTAATGGGAAAATAGGTTTCCGATAATGGCAGATTGTGAATAAACCCTTAATAACTTTTAGTATATATGTAGATAATCACTTGTGGCGTGCTTTATATTTGTAAGCAACAAATATAAATTAAAGTGAACTATATTACAGGAACAAACAGAAATCAAATCCTGATGCAATGCATGGAAGACTACATTGCAGGGGATAATCCTGTTCGGGTTATTGACGCGCTGGTAGATGCTCTTGACTTGAAAGAGTTGAAATTTATCAAACCCAAACCCGAATACAAAGAAGGCGAATCTGCGAGCATCCTCGACAAAGGAGGTCAAAATGAAGGCTTAGAAGCTACCATCTCAAAAACTACCACAACTGTTTGTTAGAGTTATTCCATTCAATAACCAATCAATACTTGTCCCGCCCTTCAACTGGAACCTTTCATTTAAAATTTACATTTATCTTTTTGTTATCTGCTTCCATGCTTTCTCCACGAAGCTGTGTCGTCCGATGTCCGCACACACTTTGCCACGAAGCGATTTACCTTAGATGCACTGTCTGTCAGTGTTTGCATTGTGCGTTCGAAAAATAAATAATTAAACCACCGAAGGGAGGGAGAAAAAAAATTTGACTCGTCCTGAAAAAAGTTTACAGTTTTTATTATTAATCCTGTTATTCCATTTCAAAGTGAATTTCTTTTTGGGTGGCGAAAAAAATACTCTCTTAAAAAAATTGCTTTCAGCGTTGGCTTGTGCGTTTTTTAAGAGTGTATTTTTTTGTGCGGTGGCTTTTTATTTTGGATTAGAAGACATTTTAGTTTGAAGTTTCACAATTTTATACTTCTCTAGTATTTTCTAAAGTAATCGCAACATTTCCTTTTTTGTGTCCCTTCTCAACATAAGTGTGTGCTTCTGCCATTTGCTCAAAGGGATAAGTTTTATCAATAACCGGCTTCAGCTTACCTGTTTCAATAAGTTCCTTTAGAAAAATAATATCCGGAGCAGAATGGCTTATTACACCAGTCAGTACTTTTTTGCTGCTTGTCATTGAAGTCCAGGCTCCTTTAAACATCTCCGGCATTCCGGCAGCACTTAAAATTAATAATCCGTTTTTATTCAGCGACTTTAAACTACCGGAAAATGAAACCTTATTAACGGTGTCAAAAATCACATCATACATTTCACCACTTTGTGTAAAATCTTCTTTTGTGTAATCAATTACCTTGTCGGCTCCCAATGATTTTACTAAATCAATATTTGCAGTGCTGCATACTCCTGTAACAGTCGCACCGAAATACTTTGCCAATTGAACGGCTGCGCTGCCTACTGCTCCCGATGCACCGTTAATAAGAACTTTTTGCCCGGGCTTTATAGCAGCCTTTTTAATGAAATGTAATGCTGTAGTTCCACCGAATGGAATAACGGCTGCTTCGGTATGAGTAAGGCTGTCGGGTTTTAATGCCAGCGTTCCATTTTCAGGTATAGACATATATTCAGCATAAGCACCAAAGCGCATATCGGTATGACCAAATACCTGGTCGCCAATCTTGAAAAGTTTTATGTCCTTACCTACACGTTCAACTTCACCTGAAAAAACGGTACCCAGAATATTTATTTTAGGTTTCGTAAGACCAAAAATAAATCTGACAGCAAATGGGTCAGCTTTCCTAAGCCGCCAATCGCCTGAATTGACTGCGGTAGCTTTAACGCGTAACAGAATTTCATTGTCCTTGGGTGAGGGCTTTTCTACTTCTTTGAGTTGAAGAACTTCTGGTGGTCCGTATTGTGTGTAAACAATTGCTTTCATATTCTTATTCATTTTTTTTGTTTTAATTGTTATTAGTATTAATAGTAATCTGCTGCGCTTAAGCAATTCTGTTATTAACCATTTTGTTTTGAATTACCCTTTAATTGATTTCTTATCAGCAGAAGATAGAACCCCGTAAGAAAATCAATGGA
>JBDTRM010000113.1:0-15454 GCA_039931675.1 Bacteroidia bacterium
GACTTCCGGTTCATCTCATCTGATTTTTGCGTAGCTTATTACTTCTCAGGATGACTTGCCAGGACCTACTTAATAAAAACTTTATTGATAGCATCGGTGCGGCTGTGTACCTGAAGCTTTGAATAAATATCACGCACATAAGAGCGCACGGTTTCTGTACTTAAACAAAGCTTGTCAGCAATTTCTTTGTAACGAAAACCATCACTTAGCAATTGTAAAATTTCGCGGTCCCGTGAGGTTAGTTGATTAATTAAATCGGTGTTGGATTTTTTTATTGGGAATGATTGTACTACCATGCGTGCAAGCTGTGGTGACATTGGCGAGCCTCCGCTATTAATTTCTTTAATTGATTTTATGATTTCATCCTCAGTTGAGTTTTTTAAAATGTAACCGGTAGCACCTGCACATAATGCATTGAAAAGATTTGTACTATCTTCAAAAACAGAGCATACAAGGTATTGGGTTTCGGGTTGTTTGGTTTTTAATTTGCCGATACATTCTATGCCACTCATACCAGGTAACTGAATATCCATCAGTACCACGTTCACTGCATTAATTCGATTAAAATCCTGTGCAAAATCTTCTGCATTCGTATAGCTTCCGAGAAGTGCAAAGTATTCATGAGTTGAAATTACTTCTTCAAAATAATTTCTTAAATCGTTATCGTCTTCAACAATCGCAACGTTAATCATGCTGCAAAGCTATTTAATGAATTTAAAATTTGCATACCCACTAAAGTGGTGTATTTTATACGTTGTTGGCGTCCCCGCCAACTACTTTACTTTTATAGTGTCGGTGAAGGTTGGCGAGGACGCCAACCTTGGAGAACAAAGAGCGAACTGAAGTTCGCTGTTACAGGCTGCCCATGTACAACTTCTTTCCGGTGTCCACTTTGACAAAATTTCGGGGAGTTCAAATCGGAATCTTCAATTTAATTTTTGTTCCCGCACTTGCTGCTGATTCTATTTCTATTTCTGCCTTCATTTCATCTGCACGCTTGCGCATGTTCTTTAATCCGTTGCCGCCAATCTCCCCTCTCCTTTGGAGAGGGGTCGGGGGTGAGGTCTCTTCAGTGGCAAATCCAATTCCATCATCTCCAATTTCTAATTTCAATTCGGCATCAGTCAAAATATATTTGACATAAATGTTTTTTGCATCAGCATATTTAAGAGAATTGTTAATCGCTTCTTTTAAAATCAATAATGTGTTTCTCCTTACTTCCGGATTTAGTGTTGAATTTTGATTTTCGTCAAAATGGGGTATATCTAGATGCAAACTGATTGCAGTATCATCAAATTGTTTATTGAGATAATGCCGTACAAAAGCAAAGTAGTTTTGAATGCTGTCGTTATCAGGGTTTACAGTCCAGATGATTTCTCCCAATTGCTGAATCAATTCTTTTGAAGCATTATTTATTTTTTCTGTAACACCAATATTTTCTTTTTTACCGTTGGTTGATTTTGCTGCGCTCCGAGCCATCAGGGTAATCTTGGTAATGCCTGCACCTATATCATCATGTATGTCGCGCGCAATACGCGAGCGCACTTTTTCAATTTCATTCTGCCTTTCGAGTGCAGCAATTTTTTGGCGGTAACGTAATGATGAAATGGTTCTGAATATAATAAATGTAATACTTAAAATAAAAAACAAGGCTAATGTTTTGAACCACCATGTTTGCCACCATGCAGGGATAATATTAATGTGCAGGCTGATTTCGTTTGATGCTATCGTGCCATTGTATGTTTTGCTACGCGCTTTAAAAACATAGTGCCCGGGAGGTAATGCCGAATAATTTACGATAAGATTTTTACCTGCAACAGTCCATTGATTGCTCGCTCCCGCTAATTGATATTCGAAAACATAGTTGCCGGGATTTGTAAAATTCAATTCGGCAAATTCTATTGTGAGGTTATTTTTATCATAAGTCAATTCAATTGGATTTACATAATTGATGTCAGCATTGGTTGAGGAAGAAACCCCATTTGCTTTTAATGAAACAAAATAAAGTTTTGGCGGAGTTTCTTCCTCTGTGAAATTGCATGGATTAAATTTGTAATAGCTGCCATCACCGTATAAGGTCATTATCTCATTTGCGCCTGAGCTTATTAATTCAGAACCAAAACCTTTTTCGTTTAATCCATACGATGAACTGTAGTGAAAAAATGTTTTTGTGGCAATGTTGAAACGGTAAAAACCATTGCTGCTTCCTATCCATATATTATTTAAACTATCAACAACTCCACCGTAAAAAGCATCTTTTATCGGCTCATCTCCAATTGAATTGTAAGAAATGCATTTATTGTCTTTTACTTCAACTACTCCATTTTCTCTTGTAATTGAAAATAACCTGCCATCAATACTTTTAACCAAATCTTCTGCTGAACTTAAAGATTTGAGATTGGTATCATACTTTAAAAAAACTTTTGTTCTCAGCGTTTTCTTGTTAAAAATGCCATAGCCGCAATCCTCAAAGTGCAAGGCAAGATGTTCATTATCCAGGTCAATAATTTTGCTTATTCCCTGTTTTATTGTGTCACCGGTTTCTGTTACAATGAGATAGTGTTCAAACTTTTTCGATTCAGAATTGTAATTCATAATCCCATTTGTAAAACACGAAAACCACAAATAACCGCTGCTATCGCTCATTATATAATTAACAGAGGGCTTAGTTTTGCTATCGATTTCAAGCGGAGTTTTTACGGCAGTAAATTCTTTTTTTATTTCATCAAAAATATAAATACCACCACCCCGTGTGCCAATCCAAACACCTTCTTTATTTTTAAACCCTACAGTGGGGTCAATAGATAATTTATCTAAAAATGGCATTGGATAAACATCGTTTGAATCAAAAGTTTTATTATATACAAAAAGAGAACGGTTAGCGTAGCGTGAAATGCCATAATAATGTTGACTTCCAGCATCCCATGAAATCGCATTGCAGGCTTTACCCGGTTTTATCTTAATGTTTGAAAATAATTGCTGCGATTTATCTAACACACTAAAGCCACGCGTATGTCCAAACCAAATTCTGTCTTTGTTTTCAATAAACATATAAGGAGTTTGGAGTTTTGGAAAAGTGGAAGGGTTATTAATATCTTCTGATAAAAGAGAAAAAGCATGTTTTTCAATGTCAAAAACGGAAGGTTGCACCTCAGTTAAAACCCAAAGTCTATTATCATCCTTTCGCGCTATTTGAAAAATAATATTTGAAAGATTGTGAGGAGCGCCTTTAATAAATTTAAACCTTTCATAAGTAAATGTTGATGTGTTTAAATAAAGCAAGCCATCACCCCATGTGCCAAGCCATACGTGGTTGGTATCATACGGGTCCATATAAATACCGTATAATTTAAGATGACGTTCAATTCCATTTTCAGTTGCTGTTATAGGTTGATACTTATAAGTTTTTGAACTTGTATTAAAAATCAATAAATCATTATGACATGCTATCCATAAATTAAGATTATTATCTTCAGCTATTGCATACATCTGCTTAACGCCAATGGTCGCGGGCAAAGGGAATTGTATCAAACTATCATGCGTTCTGTCGTATTGCAGAACCCCGTAATCGTAAGTGGTAATCCAAAAATTTTTTTTTGAATCCAATAATAAACGAGTCAAATCAAGAGTTTTTGGCACAGAATCATTTGGCAAAAGAAAATCATAACGCTTAAAAGTTTGTGTTTTAAAATTGTATTTGCAAAGACCCTGGTTAGTTGACACCCAAAGATTGTTATCTCCATCTTCCGCTAAACAAAATATCTTATTATAAGGTAATGTAAGCGAATCGTTAACATTATACTTAAAAATTTTAAAGTTGGTTCCATCAAAACGATTCAATCCGTTATCCGTTCCAATCCAAACAAAACCATGCGAGTCTTTAAGTATGCACCTTACACTATTATTGGATAACCCGTTAACTGTGCTGTAGTTTTTAAAGAATAAAGATCTGGAATCGCTTTGTGCTGATGCAATTATTGTACTTAACACCATCATGAAAAGGTATCGCACATTAAAAATAAAATCTGAAATTTTTTTTGGCAACATAAAAACCTAATAGTGACACAATGTAAAAGGTTTATTTCATTAAAGACTATTATGTGCTTGGTTAAACCCTTAACTGTGCACGATCGCTTGAGCATGCGAGATAATGCCGTTAGAATGTTGAAAACATGGTTTAGAACTTCTACTGAAATACTGTATTCTAATCCTGAGACTTATAAGTTTCATTTTATATTTGTTGTTACAATTAATAAATAAAAAACGACAAAAAATGAAAAAAACACTTCTATCTGTTTTGAGCGTGATCACGTTCATTACCATCGCAAATGGGCAACCCTTTAAACAAGTAGGGGGTGAAAATAACCTTCAACTACAGTTTACTCCCTGGGGTAATTCACCCATTTCACTTCACGAGGGGACAATTTTATTCAGAAAATTTAATGCAACCGGAGATGCGGCCTGGCGGATTGGATTCACTATTGGTTCTGCCAAAAACACAAGCGTTATCGTTCAGGGATCCGATTCATTATCCGGAAATTTTCCTGATTCAATTGAAGTTCCGTTTGGTTTCCCTGATTATATTTTAGTTGCCGGACTTAATCCACAGGCTGACAGGAGCGATAAAACTTTTTCATTCAGCATCAGACCCGGGTATGAAAAACATTTTGCAGGCACCGAAAGGCTTTCGCCATACATAGGAGCCGAAATTATCTTCACCATGTCTAATACTAAATCGGAAGTAGATTCGATTACACTTGGAAATTATTCTATAGCTTATGATGATACCTCATCGCTCAAATACGTTCCGGCAGCGTACACCACGCAGACATTAACTCAAAAAAGCGGAAGCACCACATTCGGAATTAATTTAATAGCGGGATTTGACTATTATATTGCAAAGAATTTATCCTTAGGTGCTGAATTAAACTTTGGCTATTACCATACAGGCTATAAGGATCTTGAAAGCGAATATGTAAAAAACACCACATCTTTTACTTCGGTAACTGATATAAATAATGTTACTCATAATACCGTTTCGAGCACCAATGCTGTAACAAGTGCACCCAAACAAAAGCAAGGCAGTTCTTCAGGGTTTGGTCCCGGTGTTGTAACTGCCATTAAGCTTGGCTGGTTATTTTAATTCGGTACCGTTTATTATATGCGAAAAGCTGCTTTAATAATTTAAAGCAGCTTTTTTGATTTTAAGGGCAGTTCTAAAAATTCGTTTTTATAGACACCTCACTCTTATCTCTCCCCGTCCGAACCGGCACGCCCGCCTGAACCGGAACGGGCAGGGGCGGGCAAGGGGAGAGAGGTCAAATGGTGAATTTTTGGAACTGCCCTTAATATAAAAGCATATTTGTTCAGTTTACCTTGCTTCATTCTGCAAATCCCTGCATCTCATAAAGCTTTTTATAAACACCTTCTCTGGAGATCAGAACGCTGTGTGTGCCGCGCTCAACAATTTCTCCGCGTTGCAAAACAATAATTTCATCGGCATGTTGTATGGTGCTTAACCGATGTGCTATTACCAAAGTTGTCCTGTTTGTCATTAGTTTAATCAAAGCATCCTGCACTAATCTTTCAGATTCAGTATCGAGTGCCGATGTGGCCTCATCTAAAATAAGTATGGGAGGGTTTTTTAAAATAGCACGCGCAATGCTTATACGTTGTCGCTGGCCTCCGCTTAATTTACTTCCGCGATCGCCAATGTTGGTCATGTAACCATCAGGCAATAATTCTATGAACTCATGTGCGTTTGCAATTCGCGCTGCATGTTCCACTTGCAATTTAGTAGCATCAGGCATCCCGAAGGCAATGTTGTTGTGCACAGTATCATTAAACAAAATAGATTCTTGCGTTACTACTCCAATTAATTTTCGAAGTGATTCGATTTTTATTTTTCGCAAATCAATTCCGTCAATCAAAACTTCACCCTGCTGTACATCATAAAAGCGTGGCAACAAATCAGCAAGCGTACTCTTGCCTCCGCCCGATGGACCAACAAGCGCAATAGTTCTCCCCTTCTGAATTTTCAGATTTATATTTTTTAAAACTGGTTCATCATTGTATGCAAATGAAATGTTGTTGTATTCTACTTCCTCTTTGAATTCTATATCTTCAATGGCATTTGGTGCATCAGTGATGGCATTTTCAGCATCTAAAATTTTATTGATGCGATCAACTGATGCCAAACCTTTTTGAATATTTCCGTAAGCAGTGGAGAAAGCTTTGGCGGGAGGAATAATTTGAGTGAACATTAGTATGTAGCCAATAAAATCCTCTGCGTTAAAGCTACCACCTGACTGCAACACTAATTTACCTCCAAAATAAATGATGATAACGGTAGCTACAGCACCCAAAAATTCTGACACCGGTGATGATGCATCACGCTTATTATACACCCGTGTCATTACCCGTGTATATTCATTATTCAATTTATTAAATTTTAGTTTTGAATAAACCTCGGCCGTAAACGCTTTAATGATGCGTAAACCCCCGAGTGTTTCTTCAATGTTTGAAAACAGTTGCCCCATCATGCTTTGCGCCTTACCCGAAGATCTGCGTAAACTTTTGCCAAGCAAGCCAATTATCAAACCTGAAATGGGCAATACAATAAAAACAGTGAGCGTTAATTGCGGGCTTAATCCAATTAAAATAATAAGCGTTAACAATACCGTGAACGGCTCGCGAAAAACAAACTCTAACGCACTTAGTATGCTCCATTCTATCTCCATCACATCGTTGCTGATGCGTGACATTATATCACCTTTGCGTTCATTGCTGTAATACTGCAGAGGCAACACCATTATTTTATCATACATCTCATTGCGTATATCACGAATCACACCGTTGCGCATAAAAGCTATGCGGTACATAGCGAGATAACGAAACAGGTTTTTTAAAAACAATGCAACCAGGAAAGCACCACATATAAAGAGCAATGCTTTTATTTTTCCCGCATCGGGATGCGCTGTGTCAGTATTTTCAATGATAATTTTACTGATTAAATAATAAAAATTTTCTTTTAAATCCTGCAGGTGCATCGAGAAGGGTGGCGCTTCTGTGACCATTTGCTGCTTGCCGAATAAAAAAGCTATAAAAGGAATTACCAGGCTAAGACTGAACAAATTAAAAATAGCAGAAAGAATATTGAAGATTATATTTAAAAACGCATCCCGCTTATAATTTCTAATGTACTTTAAAAGTTTTCGGTAGTTTTTCAAGGGCGATGGATGCGTGGGAATATGTAAATGAGGGAATAAGAAAATTTGAGAGTAGAGAACTAAAGAGCTATAAGTGATAAATATTGTTGTGGCAAATATAATTTGAATTGTGAGACGGAAGGGTTCTGGAATTATTTTCTCTGTTAACTTTGGCTAAATGTTGTCCTCAACATATTTTCAGTTGCAATATTTATTTGAGCAGGCTGGCAAGTTCTCTTAATTCAGAAAAGTTTTTGTCGTTAGGATTAACCTGTACTTTATTCTTTTTATAAAACTTGTTAATTAATTGACCTGCTAAAGTATAACTGTACTGTGATCTGAAACGGGGGCTTGCCAATTCATATAAAAGTTCACTGAATAATTTGTCTTTACGCGCCTCATATTGACTGCTCATCAAATTATCTTTAGTGTGTTTTTTGTGCATCACTATCATATCATCAAGTTTTTTAATCTCCGCTATGATATCTGAAAGCTTAAGACCTTTAATTGTTGATTTCATTTTACAATATTAATAACTTTCGGAAAGTTGAAGGAACTTTCCGAAAGTAGTTGCCCTGTAAAGATGCTGTAGAGTATTGTCATCCTGAGTGAAACGAAGGAACTTTCGCCTATAGTAATAATTACTTCATTTGAAGAAAGATGTTTCTTCCAACACATCGGAATCAACAGGACAGAGCGGGATAATACCTGAGTTATCTAAAATAACCTACTTTCGCGCCCATGGACAGCACAAGACAACAAAAATTTGCAAAGCAAATACAGCGCGAGATAGGCGACATCTTTTTGAAAGACGGAAAGAATTTTTATGGTAATGCATTTGTTACCGTTACGCAGGTGCGCGTTACTTCTGATTTAGGAGAAGCGCGAATTCATTTAAGCATGTTTAAACAACAAGATCCGAAAGCATTGCTCGAGCAAATCAAAAAGCATAAAGGGGAAATTCGAAAGCTCTTAGGTCAAAAAATTAAAGACACCATTCATCATATTCCTGATCTGCTATTTTTTATTGATGACTCATTGGATTATGCAGATAAAATCAATACAGTGATGAAGGATATTGCAATTCCGGAAGAGACTAAAATAAATCCGGCTGATTATAAGGAGGAACGAAATTCGAAATTTGAAATTTGAAATTTGGTTTTGACGCGATTACAAATCGGTTACCCGTACATCAACAATATGAATCACTTTAGCGAAGTTTGAAAATTGAAATTTGGTTTTGACGCGATTACAAACCTGTCACCAGCACATCGGCAATATGAATCACTTTAGTATTGCTTCCTTTTGCATGCAATGATTTTTGAAGATGTTGCAAACATCCCATATCGGTTGACACCACATAATCAACATTGGCTTTAATTATGTTTTCAGTCTTTTGATTGGCAATGTTATCAGCCAATTGCGGAATGCGTGCAGCAAGTCCGCCACCGAAACCGCAACACGTTTCGCAATCATCCATCTCCACTAAATTTAATCCGCGTACCTTACTTAATAAAGTACGAGGTGCTTGTTTGATATTTAATTCGCGCAAAGCATTGCATGCATCGTGATAAGTAACAGTTGCTTCTAAGTGTGCATTCACATCGGTAACGTGCATCACATTCACTAAAAAATCGCTGAACTCGAAAATGTGTTTTTGAATACTTTTATATTCATTGTGCAATACTGTGTTATGAAACATTGCCGGGTAATAATTTTTAATCATTGCAACGCACGATGAATCGGGCGCAACTATGTACCGATCATTCTGAAACTCATGAATAAATTTTGTTCCTACTTCTTTACAATGATCTGTATAACCATCAAGCATTGCCGGGCGGCCACAACACGTTTGATCGGTATTATAATTTACTCCGCAACCAACTTTCTCCAGCACTTTAACCATGTTCATGGCAGTATCAGGAAAAAAATGATCAAGGTAACAAGGAACGAAGAGGTCTATTATCATTCGGATTGAGGAATTGGGAAATACGGGAATATGGAAATAGGGAAGGGAATAATGGAAAGATGGAATAACTATAACCTAAACTTTAAAACTCAAACTACTAACTACAAACTACTAACCTTTCTTTGCGAGAGCGGCAGCAAAAATATTATTCCGATGACAAAAAAACCTGCAAGTGCAAAAATAGAATTACGCATACTTCCTGTTACTTCTTCTATCATACCATAACAAAGTGTGCCAAGCACTAAACTTACCTTTTCGCATACATCATAAAAACTAAAATACGAAGCATGATCTTTTGTTGCAGGAAGCATTTTTGAATACGTTGAACGCGATAGCGATTGTATGCCACCCATCACCAAACCTACCACACCTGCAAGCACCATAAAAGGCGTTGACTCATAAATAAAGTAAGCCGAAACACAAATGCCTATCCAGATGACTACTGCAATTGCTAAAGCTTTTATGTTGCCTAATATTTTTGAAACCTTTGAAAAAATATAAGCGCCTGCCATAGCCACAAACTGTATAATAAGCAAGGTTAGAATAAGCTGACCTTGCTCCATTTTAATTTCTTTGGCACCAAATAGCGAAGCCACATACATGGTAGTTTGCACACCCATGTTGTAAAAGAAAAAGGCCGAGAGAAACGTTTTTAATGTTTTTTGTGATTGCAATTCGCGCCACACTTTTTTTAATTCACTATAACCTTTGATGACAATTTCGTTGAACTTTTTTTCATCAGCCGAGTTATCTTTTGCAATTTCAGGAACACCAAAAAAAGTAATCAATGCAAAACCAAACCACCACAGACCTACTGTTACAAATGAAATACGCGATGAGGAGCCTGCATCAGAAATGCCAAACCAGTCGGGTTTTTGAATCATGACTAAATTGAAAATCATCAACAATGAACTGCCGATATAACCCAAAATAAATCCTTTTGCACTTACATTATCCTGGTTTTCTTTTGATGCTATTTCGGGTAAGAATGCATTGTAAAAAACAATGCTGCCGGCAAAGCCAATAGTTGCTATTACAAATGCAAAAATGCCAATCCATAACGTTTCAACGGAAGTAAAAAAATACAATGAAGCACAAGCCACCGAACCCATTGTGCAGAAAAATTTCATGAATGATTTTTTATTGCCGCGGTAATCAGCTATACCACTCAGGATAGGCGAAATAAAAGCAATAAGTAAAAATGCAAACGACAATGAATAAGAATAAAGTGCAGTATTTTTAAAATGTAATCCTAAGAAGTAAACACTGTCATTTCCATGCACAGTTGTTATGCTGGTATAATAAATCGGAAAAATGGTTGTAGTAATCACTAAGCTGTAAACTGAGTTAGCCCAGTCGTACATAGCCCATGAATTGATAATCTTTTTATTGTCTTTCTGCATTTAATTTGATTACACCGATTATAAATGATTATGCCGATTAATATCTGATTGACTTTATTGAATTTTATTTTTACAACAACCTTAACTATTTATATGAAACCATAAACTAATAAACTCTCATACCAATGAACTTATAAACCCTAAACTATTTCCTGGCATAACTCTATCAATACACCATTAGTTCCTTTAGGATGAAGGAAGCAAACTAATTTATTATCAGCACCACGCTTTGGTTCTTTGTTGAGCAAAGTGAAACCTTCATCCTGCAAGCGTTTCATCTCTGAGTAAATATCGGTTACATCAAATGCAATGTGATGAATGCCTTCTCCACGCTTGTCTATAAATTTTGAAATTGCACTTTCGGGATTGGTTGACTCAAGTAACTCAATTTTATTTTCTCCGACTTTAAAAAAAGAAGTGAGCACATGTTCGCTTTCAACAGCTTCGGTTTTGTAATGTGATTGATTGAAAATTTTCGCAAACAATTGATTGCTTGCTTCAAGGTTTTTTACCGCTATGCCGATGTGTTCTATTTTGTTTAATGACATAATTTAAGTTATGGAGTTCTCTCGAAGAACCCCGACCCTAAAGGGAGTCCTTTCGGAATCATCGTTATATATTTTGTCAACTAATAAAATATTATTAGAAACGGAAGTGGGCTGCACCCTTTAGGGACGGGGTGAGCGTTTGGGAGATAATATAATTTCTTACTCCTTTTTCTTTTCGGTGTAAATGTAATTTATTGATGGATTAATGTCATCACGATTTTCCCTACCACTACCACTACCACTACCACTACCACTACCACTACCACTGCTACTGCCACTTCCACCTTCCCCTTCCCTTTCTCTTTCACTGTTAAGCAACTCATCCACTTCATCTTTCTCCCATTGATATAAAATTTTCTTAGGACCAGTGTCGCGAAAAATTAAAGCCACTATGCAACCCGAAAGCAATCCGAATAAATGTGCTTCCCACGATACTTCAACAAGCATCGGAAAAATTCCCCATATCATTCCACCATAAAGAAAAATAACCAGCATGCTTACAGCCATTAATTTTATATCGCGTTTTAAAACACCGCTTAAAAAAAGAAAACCTGTTAAGCCGTAAATCACTCCACTTGCTCCTATGTGATAACTTTCTCGCCCGCCTATCCATAAACCAATGCCACTTAAAAAATAAATTATCAGGAATGCTTTTAACCACACGTCTTCATAAAAAAAGATTAATGTAGCCATCAAAAAAAACATGGGCGCAGTATTCGAAATCAAATGCTCCCAACTACCATGCAAAAACGGAGAAAATAAAATTCCCTGCAAACCTTCTATGTGGCGCGGCAATACACCATGCATTCCCAAATCAATTCCTGCGCTAACTTCATAAAATTTAATCATCCACATAATGATGATCAAAACTGATGGCGGAATAAAACTATGAATTATTTTTTTTAACATGAGTACTTATCGCTGGTGCAATAAAATTATTTTAAGCTCTCTATCTCCCCTCCGCTTATGCGCTTCCTGAGCTTGTCGAAGGAAGGGCAAGGTGAAACGAAACGAAAGTAAAATAAAAAAGCGGCTCACAATAAACCGCTTTTGCTTAAAACTTTCTGCTGTTGTGCCGTTACTATTCAACAATTAATCTGCCAGTTGTTTTTTTGGCAGATTTGCTTTCTAATTTATAAAGATAAACCCCTTTATTTAAATCACCTTTGGTGATGATTACTTTGTCAGAAACAATATTACCTATTAATCGAACAACCTTTCCATTAATATCAAAAATAGTTAACTTAAAAATTTCTTTTGCATCATTTTTAAAAGTGATTGTTGTTAAAGCGTTAAACGGATTTGGAACTACGTTGCTTTCTATAGTTTGCAATTCATTTATGCCCATACTTGCATAGAAACTACTGTCAAACTTTTGTTGAACCGCACTATCCATATCGAAGAGCAAATTTACTGATGCCTGCGGTCCACCTGAAGTTGCGCGTGTCCAAATTACCAATGTAGTAATATAATTTACTGCTCCCGGTAATAAAGTGAACTGCCCGGCAGACATTAAAAATCTTCTATCGCCAGGTGTATTGCCTGCTGTTACCTCTGTCCAATCAGTAGTTGGAAAAGCCGGATCGGTTGTTCCGGGAAACATATAACTGCATGGAGGATTAGTTGGCAGGAATGCGTCAGCGCCATAAGTCATTTGCTGGCCATTACCCCAAATGCCTTTTAAATAATTATAAAAATGAGGTGCACCTGCTGGATTACCGGTTGGACTGTTGTTTACATTATTATAATAAACAAAATTTGACATGATAATTTGTTCATCCGGTTCGTCAGTGGTTCCATCTTTGTCATTATCAATTCCATCATTTGCATCTGCAAATGGGCCTTCTAAAAAATCAACACCAATTGCAGGTGGATTTAATCCATAACCACCCGCACCATCATCATCGGCATCACCATTGTAACAATAACCTAAACCTTTGGTAACATGACAACCAACAAAATCATCGGTTGCCTTTCCTAAATCAGCATCAACCCACTGACCAAAATAACAGCTATCTAAAGTTGTGTTGCCCCTGTTGATAATTTCGTATTTATAAAACGTACAATTATTCAAATCATTCGAGGTTTGGTATGCAAATGCCTGCGCACGAATTTCTAAACCAATCTGGTCTCCACCTGTTTCGCTATGAAAATCGCCTACATCATTAAACACCCACCATAAAGTTTGATCACCGAAAACATAATTAATACGACTGCCAATTCCGGAACCTATATTGAAATCATAATTGGGGTAATCGCCATCGGTGGTGTTATAAATGCCATCAGAATTTGCATCATAGAACGGTGCGAGAAACTCGTCTTCGTTGAAAGCTATATCACCATTTCCAGGCCAGCTAATCATATCAGGTGTTGCAGCACCTCCGGCAATAAAATTCAGAACATCGGCCTTATTTATTTTCCAATGTTTATCATAATGACTGCAACGTGTTGGTGTAATGTCAACACTTACTTTGTCAATAGCTCCGGGCCAAAAATCATTGCCGGTTTGCCTGTATGTTTGAGCTGCTAATTTTAAGTTGCCGGCAGCATCTTTTCCGCCAATCCATAACGCACCTGCATAAAGTGAGTGCAATCCAGAGCCAATTGGAATTTCATAACCTGAATTTGCATTCAGACTATGCCACATATCGCTGCCCGTAAGGATTGTGGCTCTAACGTTATTAATATCTAAATCAGTTTGTGCGATTCCCGGAGAACAACCCGAACTTTTTTTGTTTGATGTTGAAGCAACAGGCGATTTAGATTTTCCCTTGTTTTCACCGGCATAAATTTGTGAAATAAAGGCAACGATAAGAAACAGAAAAATAGTAAGATGTTTTAGTTTCATGGGCTTGGCAATTAATTTGAATTCAAAAATTCAATGTGAAAAGTACAATATTATTATCATTACAAAATGATTTCACCGAATTTTGAAAAATTAATTCAGCTTAAAGGTCATACAGGTTCTGTGTATGCTTTGGAAAAAGGGATTGCACCGCACTTGTTTTTTTCAGGTGGTGGCGATCATTTAGTGGTGCAATGGAATTTGCAAACGCTTGATGCAGGAGAGGTTTTGGTGCAGGCAAGCGCAATTGTTTACAGCCTTCGTTTAATTGCTTCGCAAAATATTTTATTGGTCGGAACTTCAACAGGCGGTGTGCATGTTATTGATCTGAACACAAGAAAAGAATTGCGCCTGTTGCAATATCATCAACAGGGAATTTTTGACATTCAGTTTTCTGAAAAAAATAATTTATTGGTTTTAGTGGCAGGTGATGGTGTAATTTCTTTTTGCAAGTTGAATGATTTATCCCTTATCAAACAAATAAAATTGTGTGATCAGAAATTGCGAAGTGCAGCTTTCAATAAATCTGAAAATATTTTAGCAGTAGGTTGTGGGGATGGTAAAGTGGTTTTGATTGAAGTAGAAAATCTTACTGTATTAAATAGTTTGCAGGTGCATAAAGAAAACTGGAGTTGCAATGTGGTAAAGTTTTTATCGGATACAATTTTATTAAGCGGAGGCAGAGATGCAATATTGAATGTGATTGAGATTGTAAATAATGAAATGAGAATTTCTGAAAACATTGCGGCACATAATTATTCCATTTATGATATTCAGTTTTCTGATGATGGGAAAAATCTTGCAACAGCAAGCAGGGATAAATCAATAAAAATTTGGAGTACGAAGGATTTTAGGTTTATTCAAAAATTAGATATTGAAAAAGGTGGACACATCAACTCCGTAAATAAAATTTTATGGAGCGGTTATAACAACTATATAATTTCCGGGAGTGATGACAGGTCATTGATTGTGTGGGAAAGCAAGTAGTTTATTTTTTTAATTTTGTATCTAAATAGATAAAATATGGAAACAGTAAAACCACCGCTTTCAAATATGCAGTTAATGCTGTTGGAGCTTTTTTCAAGAAGTATTCCTGATGATGATTTAAAAGCCATTCGCAAGTTAATTGCGACTTACATGATGGAAAGGGCTTTAGAAAGTGCTGAAAAGGTTTCAAAAGAAAAGGGTTATGATGAGGAATTCCTCAAAAAACTTCTCAATCAGGATTAAATATGTTAAGGATTGTTCTTGATACCAATATTATTTTAGCAGCAGCATTACCGGAGTCAAAATATAGAAAAATAATTAGAGATTTTCTTGAAGAAAAGTACTCATTATTAATTAGTCCCGAAATTGTTTTTGAATATGAGGAGAAATTAGTTGAAATCTACAACCGCGAAACAGCCAATCAGTTTTTTATTTCACTTTTCAATAGCTCCAACTTAGTAAGAGTTAATCCTTTTTTCGATTTCAGATTAATA
>JBDTRM010000114.1:0-5992 GCA_039931675.1 Bacteroidia bacterium
CAACTGAACTTAATTGACGGCTACTGGCTATTTGTTAATCCAATTATTCTTGGACAAGGCATTCCATTGTTTGTGGATATCAAAGACAAAATAAAACTAAAATTATTGACTACCCGACAATTTACTTGCGGAGTAACAGAACTAAATTACATAGTGGACAGACAATAACAACGAACCGCTAACAGCGGTACGAGCTTTTAGCTCATATCTTATCTCACAGCTAAAATAGTTTTTGATAATAAAATCACGAGCTAAAAGCTCGCGATAGCAGGTGACATAGCTACTTCAAACTGACGAGCAAGGAATAAACTTTTAAAACAAACACGAAGATGAAAAAATTAACAGCGACAATTATTTTACTGACTTGTTTTGCGTTGACCAGTTTTTCGCAAGACACATTACATGTTAAACAGGACAAACGGAAACCTAAAGCGACTTATCAAGTCGGTGCTGCAAAGGTGACAGTTTGGGAAAACAAAGGAGAGAACGGAACGACTTGGAAAAATTTTAAAGTTGAAAAAATTTATAAGAAGGACGACCAATGGAAAACGACAAGTAGCTTTGACGAAACCGAACTTCTTCAACTGAAAGCAGCCATTGACAAAGCTGTTAATGAAGAAAATGTAAAAACAAAAACGCCAGCGAAGACGGAAGATAAATGAATTTTTAAAAGAGGGGTTTTAATCGGTAAACAAACATCTCCACATGAACCATCAACCTCAATCTTTTTCATACACACCAATTAAGTTGATAAATTTCCTTTACCATCACCTTTCAAAAATCAATTTACTTTAACCTTGCACCTGAAATCATTCTATCATTCAAAACTCAGAACTAATTAAATGAATTGGCTCGATATAGTAATTGCAATTCCGCTGCTTTGGGGCGCTTACCAGGGCTACAAAAAGGGGTTGGTGTTTATGGTGCTCATGATTATCGGGATGATTTTCGGTCTTTATCTTGCATTTAAATTTTCGGGATTAATTGTAAGTTTGCTTGCCGAGCATATAAATGCGAGCAAGGATATATTGCCATACATTGCATTTGCTATTGTATTTGCAGCAATTGTGCTGCTGGTAATTTTCCTCGCAAAATTATTAGAAGCCATTTTGAAAGCCGCTTCACTCACCACTTTTAATAAAGTAGCAGGTTCAGTATTGGGCATGGCCAAATGGGCATTGATAGTAAGCGTGGTGCTGTGGCTTTTTAAATCATTAGAACATTCGTTAACCATTATTCCCGCCAAGGCAAAAAAAGAATCCATGACTTACGATTTTGTTTTAAAATTTTCCACTTTTATAACACCCACCTTTGATGAGATTAAAAAAGAGTTTAATCAAAACCTTGGCCAGGTGGACAGCATTGTGAATGCTCACTTACCTGATAGTTTGAAAGATTTACAGTCACAAGACAAGGCAAACTCAAAGAAGAAGTGATCACTCCGTTTTCAAACTGAAAAAACAGGTTAACGATAACTTGAAACTTCTTTAACCAAAACCTGAAACTAAAAACTAACAACAATTTTTTTAATCAATACACCTTTTAGCAAAACAATTCTTTTATTTGCCGTGCAACTTTTTTTAGTATTATTACATCTTACTTACAATTACCATCAACTTTCACTTTATTCAAATTTCACTTCACATGAGAAAACTATTACTCGCTTTTACAGTATGCACGTTTTGTTTACTTAGCGGATTCAACACTGTTCGCGCTTCACACATTATGGGAGGCGAATTAACTTACCACTGGATCAGTGGTAACGATTACCAGCTTACCCTCACACTTTACAGGGATTGCAACGGTATTTCAGCGCCATCACCCTCTACCGAAGTCTATGTGTATTCGTCATGTGGCGCCAATATTTTGGTGACCATGATGGAAATTTCAAACACAAACATCACCCCTGCATGTGACATGTCACTCACTTGCGTTATTCCTAATACTATAGGTTATCCGGGTGTTGAGAAACACGTTTACACCGGAATGGTTACTTTACCGGGTACTTGCAGCGATTATGTTTTCTATTGGACAAGCTGCTGCCGCAATGCTGCAATTACCAATCTTGCCAACGCTTCAGGTTTTGGTGCCACTTTTTATGCAACCTTGGATAACACTGCTACACCTTTTAATAACTCACCTGTATTTGCTAATGATCCTGTTATCTATCTTTTTGCAGGTCAGTCATATCACCTTAATAATGGGATGTATGATGCCGATGGTGATTCGCTCGTTATAAGCATGGTTAATCCAATTGCCGATAATGCTTTGGGCGGGCCATTAACTGCATTGCCATGTGCTTACAATCCTCCATTTACTTACAGTAATCCTGTTACTTCAACACCTCCATTATCAATTGATGCTTCAACTGGTGAAATCTTAGTTACTCCTCAAAATGTTGAAGTTGATGTGTGGGCTTACATAGTGGACGAGTATCGCAATGGTGTTTTAATTGGAAGTATTACTCGCGATGTGCAGATGGTAATTCAGCCCGGCAGCGATCAGTTACCTGAACTTTCAGGTGTAAATGGCTATCCTGTTTTCACCACTTCAGTATGTGCTGGAGATTCTTTAACATTTTCATTCAATACCTCAGATCCCGATAGCGCTGACAGCACTTCAATTGCATGGCATTATTTCGGACAGCCTAATTATACAATGTCCATTACTGCCGGTCAAAATGAAAGTGCAATGTTCGGATGGGCCACTGATTCAACAATGATAAGTCCAACGCCTTACCTGCTTTATGTATCAGTAAAAGATAATGCATGTCCTTATTATGGTTTGCAAACTTATGTTTACCAGATTTATGTGAATCAATGTATCACCAATGATGTGTGGCCGGGCGATGCCAACTCTGATTTGCAATGTAACATGTATGATATATTACCTATTGGTATTGCTTATGGACAAACAGGTCCTGCACGTGCAGGTGCTTCACTTACATGGGTAGCTCAGCCGGCAACCCCATGGGGAAATAATCTTGCAAGCGGAGTAAATATTAAACATGCCGATTGCGATGGTAATGGCACAATCGATTCGCTTGACCTTGCTGCAATCACTTTAAATTTTGGCAGTACACATAATAAAGGCGGAGCTTCCAATGATCCTTACATTAATACAATTCCTGATCTTAATATCAGCTACTCAGTAAATCCTGCACCTGTTGGCGCACCTGTTACAGCATTTATTAATCTTGGTAATTCAACATTACCACTTAGTGATGTTTATGGTGTAGTGTTTTCTTTAAATTATGATCCTAATATGTTTCAATTAGGCAGCATGTCATACAACGATAACTACTCATATCTTGGTAACTCAGGTAATATGCTTAAAATGATTCATGGTGTGATTGATTTTGGTTCAATTGAGGTTGGTATGGTTAGAAAAGATCAGATCAGCGTTAACGGTAATGGCGAAATTGCACGCATGAACTTTATTGCAAATCCATTAATTCAGGGAGATGTTACTTTCAACATGGGTTTCTCAAATGCACGTGTTATAACAAATGATGGTGATCAGATTCCTGTAAACATTGTAAATAATAATCCGATTACTATTTCGCAATTGTTGAATGTAAATGACATTAGCAGCTCTATCAACTTTGTGATTAAACCTAACCAGGTTAAAGATGTAATGGCCATTGATTACTCATTGGTAAAAGGAAGTAATGTAAACATTGCAATCTATAACATGATTGGCGAGCAGGTGAAACAAGTGATCAATGAAAATCAGAATACCGGTAAGCATCATCTTAATGTTAGTTCAGTTGATCTGCCAAAAGGAGCTTACCTTGTAAGATTGATTACCGATAATGGCGTAGTTACACAACGCATCATCAAGTTGTAATTTCTCATTTTAAATTATATTCCAAACCGGGTGGCTTAAATGACATCCGGTTTTTTTTATTTTGCATCAAATTAGTTGATGACGATGAAAACATTTTTGATCTTAGGATTAATTATAATCACAGGTTTTAATTTTACTGTTGCACAGGATGCAAAGTCGGTTTTGATACAATCGCAACAGGCAGTTAAAGAAATTAATACTTGTAGTTACCTGTTGTTTAGCAAATCAAAAGTGACAGGCATGCGTGATACTGCTTACCAGGTTGGTAAATGCCGTTTTATCCGTTTTGATAACGACACACTTCTTGGCAAACACATTTACATAGAAAATTTTTCAGGCATAACAGAAGCTTATGATGGATTTAATTATTTCAAATCACGCAGAACTGATAGCACCGTTTATATTTGGGATGCAGCAAAGTTTAACTTTTTCAAACACCAGTTAGCCACCAATCCTATTGCTTATGGCCCTTTGTTTAACAAGAAAAATATTTATTCCCAGTTATTAACGGATAGTGAAACCACACTCGCACTTTTAGCTGACACTGTAATAGATGAAGCACCTTGTTATCACATCAGATCTTTTTCTGAAAAGAAAAATGATAAACAAAGCGGGATGACAATTAATGCAGAACTCTTTATTCGCAAATCAGATTTTATTCCCGTTGGTCACATTCAGTTTCTACAATCTAATTTTAATAAAGGCATAAATAATTACGAATCTGTTTTTCTCGAGCAACTTGAAATTAATAAAGTGATTGATGAAAATATCTTTTCTTTAACATCTGTTCCGGCAAACTATACCTTTAAGCAGCAAACCATCATTAACATAAAAAATTACATCGTTGCAAATGAAGCAATACCTGATTTTGATTTCTCATTACTTAAATCAGATTCATCTTTCAAAAATGTAAAGGGTAAAAATATTCTGATAGCATTTATTGAACCTGAAAATTGTTTTCCCTGCATAAGTGCAATGAAAATTATGGAAGAGTTTTATCACGAATACAAAAAGAAAAACTTAGTGGTATTAATTATCTCAACGCATTGGTTGTATGTCAAAAACGATTTTGATTTTTTAAAAGATCAAGATAAAATCTTTCCCTCATTATATGACGGGCAAAAAATAATTGATAAAACAGCTATAGGCACTTTCCCTACATTCTATCTCATAAATAAATTGGGGGAACAGGTTTATAAAAGCGAAGGCTTTAATGAAAGATTGAAAAAAGAGCTGGAAAAAGAGCTAACATCAATGCATATAAAATAAAACAGGCTTCGCTGATTTATTTGCTAAGCCTGTTTCAAGATCAATGCAGCCGGGGCAACATTGCTACCAATGGTTTGGATTGGTGTTTGAATTCGTAAAAAATTTAACGCATGAAAAAATCTGTTTAAGATAAAGAAGAAATAAAGTTGAAATGGATGTTGTTATTGAACAAGTATAAGACTTCTTAATTTTAGTTTTCAAACTTTATGATGAAGGGTTTGTAAAAATGGGTAAAACTCAAACCATCTTATGCTTTATTACTTTTGTTTAACACGTTTACAAGTGGTTGAAACCACTCGAACTTTGTCATTCTGCAAGGAACTTCTGTTGTAAAGGAATGCATGTTTGTACTTGTTCAATTAGTTGTTTAAAACGATTTTCATTTTCACAATGCTTTCCAATCAATCAATCAAGTGGGATCAAACAATTCGTTTCCAACAGAAGTTCCTTTCAGGATGACATTTGCAGGGGTGTAGTAAATCCATCAATTATTTTTCTCTCAATAAAAGGTATCAATAGCGAGTGACTTCAGTCACTCGAACACGAGCACAAAAAAAACAGCACCTCATTTGAGATGCTGTTTTTAACTTAACCCAACTTGCAGCTACTAGCCTGTGAGGAGCTTTAAAATGGGCATTTTGTTTTTTTCGGGTGTCGTTTTGTGTACTACAGATTTTAATTTTCTGAAGGGTTTGTGTTTTGCCTTTAGAATTTCAAAATATTGTTTTAGTTTTTGATTTGGCTCTGAGCATTTGCGTATGCTGATGATTTTGTCATAAGTATTTTGTCCCGAAGTGGTAATCATTTTTTGTGTGTTTGCAATGCGGACTATTTCTTGCCAACCGCTATTAATTTTGTGTGCGTTCATGCACTT
>JBDTRM010000115.1:0-2926 GCA_039931675.1 Bacteroidia bacterium
CCATTAGGACTTTTAACCAACTGGTTGTTAATTTGTGCAATTTGTCATACACACAAAAGCTTCGACCTCAATTTTATTAAAGTAAGCTAAACAGACTGAAAGCGTTTCTGATGTCAGACACCTTTTCGGGTGTCAGACATCTTGGTTGCGTATAACAATAATATTACTTCCTCCTCCACTTATTTATTCTTTTATGGTTATCCTTTATAATAGCAATTTGTTTTTTCGACATGAGAGGACCTTTTAAAAGAAATTTTTGAAAATCAGTGAGACCGTCTGTTTCCTTTTTTGATATTATTAAATCATCAATTGCATCTTTCAGTTTTGTCAATTCTACTTTAGGTAATTGTTTTACTAATTGAACCAACTGTTCAAATGATATTTCTAATTTCATTTTCATTATTCAAAAATAAGAAATAAGTAAGAGTTTTGATGTCAGGGATCTTGCTTGCGCAAAGCATTCGGAAAATTGAAGGAACTTTCGGAAACTATTTTTTTAAATTCCTCTTATCAATTTCTTTTTGTGTTAATTTTCTTAATCTATTGAAATAATTTTGTCTGCTTCGCCACATTCCTTTCGACCAAAGATGTCTTAATTCCATGAAATGATCTCTATGTAATTTGATTATTATATCCTTTGAGATAGAGGACCTATTTAATAAGTCATAGCAATACATTTTTTCAAAGTCTTTACCCTCATAATTTGTGCTTAACAAGACAACAAAGTTGAAAGTGCTAAACAATTCAATATACATATAGATCACTTTATATTCCTTATCACATTTTAAATAAAGCAGATGATTTATTTCACCTTCCTGCAAACTATTAATGGTAAAATTTGTAGGATAGAACCATGTAACAAAATCTTTATAATCTAAGGCATCATTTTTAATAAAATCAATAATGTAATTAATTTTTTGTTTCTCTTTAACAATAGACATAAAGTAGTTTGCAGCTATTTTACAGATTGCTTTATAAAAAAATGGATTGTCAAATTTTAATTTTTCCAATTCTGCCAAATCCCTATCTCCTGAATAAAAAGTAATTGTATCGGGCATGTTTGTTCTAATATATTTTTTGCCGGTTTTTTTTTCTAATTCTAATAATTTTCTATTAATCAACTCTTGGCTTTTGGAATCAAATTGAACGTACTTGTCCTCTACCCAAATAAACGTTGGTATGTAATCTTCCTCATTGGGATAATGCTTAAATTTTAAACCTTCTTTGTCTATTAATGGAACAGATAAATTTTTATTGTTTCTCCTATCTCTTTTTAGTTTTAGAAGAACAAAATAATTTTTCAAAATGTTTTCTATGGCATCGTCAAGGGGTTTAACTTTCCTAGTGTTACAATTGTGACATAATAGGAACTGTGATTTTTTTCGACCACCAATACAACTATTAATTATATGCTCATCAGAGCCGTCTAACGGCTCATCACATAAATAACAAGTATTGGCATTTTGACTTTTCATTCCTTTTGTTTGAAACAAACAGCTTAAATTAATCCTCAACACTCCGGCAAACTAATAGGAACATTAACAGCCAGCCCGCCATCAGAAGTTTCTTTGTATTTGCTGTTCATGTCTAATGCTGTGGTCCACATGGTTTTTACTACGCCATCTAAACTAACCTTTGCATGATCGGGATTGCTTTGCAATGCAAGTTGAGATGCTGTGATTGCTTTTATTGCTCCCATGGTGTTGCGTTCGATGCAGGGTATTTGCACGAGTCCGCGTATAGGGTCACAGGTTAGGCCGAGATGATGTTCCATTGCAATTTCGGCCGCCATTAAAGTTTGGTCTGGTGTGCCTCCCATGCTTTCAGTTAAAGCAGCAGCAGCCATTGCCGATGAAACGCCAATCTCAGCCTGGCATCCACCCATTGCAGCACTTATGGTAGAACCTTTTTTAAAGATGCTTCCAATTTCGGAAGCTGTTAAAAGAAAACGAACAATTTTATCATCATCATTACCTCCGCAAAAAGCGGTGTAGTATTGCAACACAGCAGGCACAACACCCGCAGCACCATTTGTAGGTGCTGTTACCACACGACCAAATGCTGCATTCTCTTCATTAACTGCAAGTGCAAAACAGCTTAACCAGTCCAATATGTTTTGAAAACTATTTCCACTTTCCTGGATTAATTTAAACCATGATTCATAATCGGAATAAGTTTTTCCTTTCAATAAATTTTTATTGATGGTTTCTGCTCTTCGTATTACGCGCAATCCACCGGGAAGTTCACCACGTGTCTGGCAACCGCGATAAATACATTCGCGCATTACGCGCCAGATGTTTAAAACACCTGCACGAGTTTCTTCTTCGCTGCGCCAGCTTTTTTCATTTATAAAAACAACGTCAGAAATATTCAAACCTGTTTCATCACAATATTCAATCAAATGTTCTGCAGTGTCAATTGGATGTTTCAATACGATATTATCATCTTCTGGATTTCCCGGTGGAACATTTTCCTGAACTACAAAACCTCCACCTATTGAGTAATATGTTTCTGAAATTCGCTCTCCTGAATTTACGGTTACTTCAAAGGTTAGTGCATTGGGATGAAAGGGCAATGACTTGTCAAAATGAAAAACAATATCTGTTTCGGGATTGAAATTAATTTCCTTCCAGGCATCAAGCATTAATTTTTTATCGCTAAGAATTGAATTAATTTTAGGAGTGATGGCATAAACATCAAACGTAACAGGATCATCACCACACAAACCTAATTGCACAGCAATGTCAGTTCCGTGACCGCGACCGGTTTTTGCAAGCGAACCAAAGAGATGCACTTTAATGCTTACAACATCACTCAACCATTTTTTTTCTTCCAATGCATTTAAAAATTGTTGTGCTGCTCTCCATGGACCAAGTGTGTGTGAGCTTGATGGACCCACACCAATTTTAAACATGTGGAATACTGA
>JBDTRM010000116.1:0-3845 GCA_039931675.1 Bacteroidia bacterium
GAGCAATTGTATGTGAACATTTCAGTTTTATATAAAGAAACCCAACTGTCGTCTCTTCCGCAGGTTAGATGGAATAACTATACGTTAGGAACTGAGGAAATATGGTCGAATTATTATACTACGCTTCCAAATTTGCGCGAGCTTGAAAAAAGATTTAATGCGCAAGACACTGCTTCGCATGAAGTAAAAAACATGATGGCAATGGAGAAAATAGTGGTTGCATATAAAACTTTTAAAGTAACCGACTTATTTGGCGATATTCCTTTTACAAAGGCCGGTTACGGTTTCCAGGATGTAAGCATGACACATCCGTCATTCGATACACAAGAAAGTATCTATAAGGATTTGTTGAATGAATTGCAGTGGGCGGATGAGAATATTGATCTGAATGCCGACACTAAGGAGCCATTTCTCTCTTTTAAAAAGTTTGACAATTTATTTTTTGGTGATTTACTAAAATGGCAAAAGTTCGCCAATTCATTGCGCCTTCGTTATGCTATGCGCATGGTTAGTAAAGAGCCTGCTTTGTCAGGTCAAATTATCAAGGACATTTTAGAAAACGGCAGGCCCTGTTTTGGCATGAATGAATTTGGCCAGTTGATTGATGATCCATATAATGAAAGTGCGGCTGTTTGGCCCTATCAGCTTGGCTATAGAAATGAAAGTAAAGGATGGTCTTTCGACCAGTCAAAGGATATGAGAATGGGGACAAATATGTGGCACTTGCTCGCATCAAATGACAGTACAAATGGTAGCGGCATTTTTGATCCCCGCGCCTGGTACTTTTTTGAAACCAATAGCAATAATAAGTGGATTGCTTATCCGAATGTTCCATCAACAAATACCCCTGACGGTGGTGATCCTTATAATTATCAGCGTGATAATTATTACACCATAAAAGGAACTCCCGCATCCCCCTGTTTATATTCACCGGTCAATTATTATCTCGCAAGAGATGAGGATTATCAGCCGGATATTTTAATTACAGGAGCAGAAGTGCTTTCGCTAAGAGCAGAGGCGTATATGCGTGGGATTGGTGTTGCGAAAGATGTAGGTCAGGCAACTACATCCTTTTTAGATGGCATCCAGTTCTCACTTGATTTCTGGCAATATGTAATGAATAATTCAAAGCTTCCACCCGGAACAAATTTCGCAACCAACATTACAGTTCCTTCCAATTTGAATTTTATATCCGTGCAAAATCATTTGGGTTTTTTTACCGGAACTGAAGAGGAACAATTGCGTGAAATATATGAGCAAAGCTTCATAAATTTATTCCGCCAACCGCAGGAAGCTTTTGCTTTGGCAAGACGCACCATGAATACCCCTCGTGAAGGAGTTGCAGGTTTGCAGGTTTACCGTTTCACCATTCCGCCTTCCGAAGTTTCATATAACCAGGCTAACTGGTTAAGTGCGGTAGGTTCTTCAGGAGATAATTTAATGCAGAAGGTTTGGTGGATGAATTGAAGTAAATGATAAAATTTTCTCGAAATATTTCCTAACTACATTTATACTCATCTATAAAATAAACAAAAAAAATAAATTCTTAATTCAAAATAAATACAATGAAACAATTTACCTTAAAACTTAGTTTGGTCTTTTCGATACTAATCGCTCTGACCTTTAATTTATCGAAAGCACAATCAAATCAATATCTTGACTTTGATGGTGTTGATGATTATGTAAGTGTTGCCAACGGATCACAACTTATTGCCGGTTCAAGTTCAATTACCATTACGGGATGGTTTTATGATAACATGTTATCTTATGGCAAGGGCATGATAGGCTACCGTGCTACGGCTGGAGAATTCTATTTGCTTGAATTAAATACCGGAGCTGTTGAATGTCGTTTTAAAAACTCAGCCGGTACTACCTATGATGTAGCCCCTGTTAATTTTACCATAATCCCTCAGCAATGGCAACATTTTGCTATGGTGTTGGGCAGCAATTCACTAAAGTTATATGTAAATGGTAATTTGGTAGGCACGAAGGCCACCACCGGAACCATAAGCAGCACAACAATTCCCTTTACAATCGGCAAAAGTATTCTCAGCGGTCAAAACTTTGTTTATAGCGGCAGAGTTGATGAAGTTTCAGTATGGAATAAAGCATTAACGCAAACTGAAATACAGGATATGATTGCTAACGAATTGACAGGTACTGAACCGAATTTACAATTGTATTATAAATTTAACCAGGGCGTTCCGGGCGGAAATAATACCAGCATTGCGAGCCTAACCACTGCTGTAAACTCTCCCACTTATGATGGCACATTTAATTTCTTTGCACTTAACGGAGCTACTTCTAACTTCAATGGTACACTTAACGCATCTTTCCAGGCGATCTCTTTTCCACAGGTACCCACTCAACTAACTACATCACCCCCTTACCAATTAACTGCAGCAGCAAGTTCGGGTTTACCTGTAACATATACCTTGGTTTCAGGACCTGCAACCCTCAATGGAAGTATAATAACTTTAACCGGAGTAGGAACGGTGATCATTCAGGCAGACCAGTATGGAAATGCATCTTACGATAGTGCCGCTTCCGTAATAAATACATTTGATGTGGTTGACCCTGCTTTAAACTTACCTCAGATTGAGTCCAGGAATCCTGTTGCAGGTCAGGATGTTTACATGCCCACACTCGGAGCGTTGGAATTAGCAGCCGTTGTCAACATTCCGTATCCAACAATATTTTCAGTACAGGGAGTTCAGTTTGTGGTAAACGGAAATACCTACCCGGCAACTGACCATGGTAACGGGCATTACACTGCATGGTGGACACCAACTGCTTTCGGACCGGTTACAATAAACGTTGTATCTACAAGTAACTTTGGAGCTACCAACACAGTACCTGTTAATGTAAACGTAAACCAAACAATTACAAATATTAACAACGTACCTGTATTCAGCGGAATATGGCTTAATTCGAGTACACCGGCTGATTCAGCAGATGCATTGCTACCGTCATTTGTAGGAGCCTTCGATTCTATAGAGCTAACGCTTACCACCACCTGCCCGGCAATTGGTTGCAACAGTAATTACGACAGGGTGGCAAGTATAGATGCGCGTGGACATGATGGTAAATGGTTTGAAATTATCAGATATATTACCCCTTATGATATTAATGGTCCATGCACTCACAAAATCAATTTAGCCGATTATATGTCAATCCTCCAGGGAAAAGTATGGTTCCGTATTAATTGCATCACATTTGACAATGGTTTTAATTATGCTTTAAAGATTGATTACTATGCAGGCGCACCAGCGCATAAGTACAGCAAGGTCACACAGGTATGGAAGGCTGTTTATCCTTTCGGAGATTATGCTAACCTGCAGCCTGTACCTGTTTTCAATTATGCTTACCCTACTCTCTCCATAGCTTCCAAATTAAAATTAGTAAGTACAGGTCATGGATGGGGTAGCCTAAATACAAGTAATGCTGCCGAGTTTTATAATGCAACTCATAATATCTGGGTTAATGGCGCTAATACTTTTTCGCAACACAATTGGAACCTCTGTGGAACGAATCCAGATGGTTGTTCACCTCAAGGCGGAACATGGACTAATAACCGTGCAGGGTGGTGTCCTGGATCTATAGCGAGGTACTTTGATTATGATATGAGCCCATTCGTTTCAGCCGGAAATATCGCGTTGGAATATAAGTTCTATTCAGCTTATTTAGACCAGTGCCATCCTAACAATCCAAATTGTGTAACCGGTGTGACCTGCAGTGATTGCAGCGATGGTTTCAATCCTATACTTGATGTTAATTGTAACCTCGTTACATTTTTTGATGATCCTGCTGCTCTTGCTGTAAAAGAAATTGATAACGTTGACCTT
>JBDTRM010000117.1:0-3862 GCA_039931675.1 Bacteroidia bacterium
CATTTACCGTTGTTACCATGCAAAATATCAGAATCAGGAAATTAGACTAACCATTCCACCAAATATTTATGTTAGACTGTAGCTCGTTTCGTGTTGCATCATTCAGAAAGCTTTTTGTTGATTACCGCGAATGTTTGATTGAAAACGAAAAACAAACTGATTTTGAATTGTGTTTCCCGATTTGGGATTTATATAAGAGCAAAATTTAAAGGTGGCAGATGCACTGAATGTGCAGAAAGAGTTGTGGAATTGTAACGCTAAAAATATGGAATTGAAAAAACCTCTTCATTGTTCAGAAGGTATTTTTTTGCGGCTGCCAAGTTTGACAAAGTTATTTGTACGCTGTAAGCGCCTAATACGCCTGAACAAGCGATTTCAAAGGAATATTAAGTTTCTCATGCAGGTTGCGCACCATGTCAAGCGTTAGTTTGCGTTTTCTTGTAAGTATTTCACCGACACGAGTTGAGTCGCCTAAAATTTCTCCTAATTCTTTCTTAGAAATATTCATTTGCTCCATTCGATATTTAATAGCTTCAACAGGGTCGGGCGAGTTTATTTTGTAAAACTTATCCTCGTAGTCTTTTATAACCAATGCTAAAAGCTGCGCTTCTTTTCCGTCTTTAGTGTTAGCCTTTGCCAGGAATATTTCTTCAAAGCGTTGCAAAGCCTCAGTGTATTGCATTTTAGTTTTTATTACTTCTACCTGCATCTTATTTTTAATTTTCAAATTTATTTATTTTTTTTCCTGTAAAGGTCAATAGTATTTGCATCTATCCTGTCATATTCATCATGCGTGCCGAAGAACTTGATAAACAGCCACCCGTTTTCATAGTTGACTGCAGCAACCAACCTGTAATTATTTCCTTTAATGTCAAAAACTGCGCGGCTGTTTTTAAGTATGCTCACGTTTCCACCAAAATCCTGTTTCAATTGATTGGGCGATTTCCAGATTTTTAATTCAACTTCTTCGTACCAAATTTCCAATGGAACCTTCGCCTCTCCGTGCTTCTTATAAAAATTAATAATTGAACTTTTATTGTAGATATTCATTTCTGCCTGCCAGCAAATTTAATAAAAGTAACAGTAGCTTTTAGAGTTTATTAAGTTAAAGGTTTACTGCCAGCTAACAACTGTGAGGCATAAGAAAAAACCTCACACGTTAAAAGTGTCATGTATCCTTTAACCTTACAGGTTTTTTCCCAACCTGTAAGGTTTTGCCAACTTAGATAAAAAGAACTTAAAAAACTTTCAATTGGCTTATGGTGATATTGTATGGAATAATTTTGAATTGTGTTTCCCGATTTGGGATTTATATTCTGTAGTTAATTTTTTCTCCATTATCTTTATTTTATAATGATATTTGGGATGTTAAATTTGTCTTTTTTGCTATTTATCTTATATTGTTTATTTGCTATTGGCATTAAGTATTGGAAAAAATTATCTTAATAAATAAACCCATGACAACAATCATACATTCGCTCATCTACCTTGTTTTAATCGGAAGTTTAGGACTTCCATTTTATTTAAAGAAAGCTGGAATTGAAATGAGTATTCCACGCATTTATTGTTTTATGATTTTGTTTGTCATTTTTATGACTGGCTTTGCAACTTTATATAAAAATTGGAGACATAACATCTCTGAAAGAGATAACCATATTTATTACACGACTTTCTCAACATATAAATCTCATGACCGCCACATTTCAAATTCATTTTGGTGGAGATATTTTAAGTGTGGAATTCTGTTTGGCGATGATGATGATACTCCTTTATCTGATGTAATTACAGATTTTCTCTACGATAATAATTTGTGGGATGCCCCCAAATTAATCTATGATTCCATCGAGAGAACTTCTGCTGAACCTTTTGGTAAGACGCACATGGATGAAAATCCCCTCGGAAAGCCGAAATACTATCTGGATATTTCTAATCCGACTCCGGCAATGGTATGTTCATTATATTTTATTCTTGCCATTGTTTTTTTGTGCATCCAAGCCTACCGTAATGATAAGCCAGATACTATAGAAAATAATTTTGGAAATGGAGAATTACCTTCTCAAAATAATTGAATCAAATCGACAAATTGTTTAGTAGTGTTTTTGCGCCCATCCCATTGGTGAATTTTTTGTTCTTAATTAAGGGAAACTCATTGTTTTTATCTTTAATTTTCACGAATAGGGGTAAACCCTTTTTCAGTTGTCATAGCTGTATAAAACAAAACTTATACAATTATGCGAACCAGATTTTTAATTTTCATTCTTAGTCTTACATTATCAATTGTCAACTATCAATTGTCCATTGCCCAGCAACTGACCCAAACCATTCGCGGCACCGTGGTTGATAAAATTTCGAACACTCCCTTGCCCGGTGCAAATGTGTTGGTGCCTAATTCTAATCCCATTAAAGGCGTTTCCACCGATTTGGATGGAAATTTCAAGCTCATGCAGGTGCCCGTAGGCAAGCAAAATTTGCGTATAACTTATGTTGGCTACAAAGACGTAACGGTTAGCAACATTGATGTGATAAGCGGTAAAGAAATGGTGCTCAATATTTCTTTGGATGAAAATTTCGTGCAGGGAAAAGAAGCCGTGGTAACTGCCAAAATAGAAAAGAACAAACCGCTGAATGAAATGTCAACAGTAAGTGCGCGCACATTTTCCGTTGAAGAAACACAAAAGTTTGCAGCGGCAGTTAACGACCCTGCACGCGCTGCAAGTTCATTTGCAGGAGTTATTGGAACTGATGACGGAAATAACACTATCTCTATACGCGGTAATTCTCCAACAGGTTTATTATGGCGCATGGAAGGTGTTGACATTCCAAATCCCAATCACTTCTCTCCTCCGGGTGCTGCGGGCGGTGGCATCTCTATATTGAGTTCGCAGTTACTCACCAACTCTGATTTTTCAACCGGAGCTTTTGCAGCCGAATATGGAAATGCGCTAAGCGGAGTGTTCGATTTGAAATTGCGCAAAGGCAATAATGAAAAACATGAATATACTTTCCAGGCAGGACTTCTTGGTGTGGATGCTGCTGCCGAAGGTCCGTTTAAAAAAGGATATGCAGGTTCATACCTTATTAATTACCGTTACTCCACTCTTTCCATACTCGGCAAGATTGGTGTTCCACTTGGCGATGCTGTAACTAATTTCCAGGATTTGAGTTACAACATTTCATTACCTACTAATCATGCAGGTAATTTTACTTTGTTCGGTTTTGGTGGATTAAGCTCGCAAAAAATTAATTCTTCAAAAGACTCAGTGAAGTGGCAAGAAAACGGTGATGCACGTTATAGCGATAATTTCTTTTCTAACACTGGCGCAACCGGAATTACTCATGCCTATATCCTGAATGAAAAAACATATTTGAAATCTGCATTGGTAGCTTCGAAAAACGGGGTGGGGGATGTTACAGACAGGCTTGATGATGAGTATCAATCGCAAACAAGATTTGATGCAAGCAGCTATCACACCAAGTTCACTTTAACATCAACATTGAATCATAAGATTAATTCAAAACAAAGTTTACGTACCGGGTTTGTTTTAAACAGAATTGATTATAAAATTGATTGGAAGGATTTTAATAGTGATATCAATGCATTGCAGCAATACATCAATAGTGACGGAACAGCTTATACAGCACAACTCTTCGGACAAACCATGTATCACCTCACCGAAAAATTAACTGTAAACGGGGGTATTCACTTCTTTGAATTGTTCACCAATAAATCTTATTCGGTTGAACCGCGTGCTTCTGTGAAATATGAATTCAGCACTATTCAATCTATAAGTTTCGGTTATGGCATGCATAGTCAATTGCAACCTATAGAGGTTTACTTTGCAGAATTTACTGATGCAAATGG
>JBDTRM010000118.1:0-20051 GCA_039931675.1 Bacteroidia bacterium
CCCGGCATCGGTGCGAATACTTGATGCTACTTGCTTCCCCGAGCCACCTGCTTTCACTGCCCATTGAAACATTCCGGTGTTATCATACTTCGCAAGAAAAATATCACTCAGCCCGCTGCTGATTAATGTTGCCGTACCAATGGTAACCGTATCTTCAAATTCACCTGCCACATATACGTTGGCATTGTTATCAACTGCAATCACATGACCACCTGAATTTGAAAAGCCACCGCCCCGGTTAACCCAAACATTGCTGCCCGATGAAGAATACTTTGCACTGAACATATCTGTTCCTCCATCGCTTATGTATGTTGTGCCCGCTATTAAAGCTGTGTCAGAAAACAGCCCGGTGATATATACATTGCCCGATGTGTCGAATGCGGCTGAGTAAGTTTCATCAGTATCTTTACCTCCACCGGTATTGACCCACTGAAATGTTTGTGCGCTGATATTTGTGTAAATCAGAATTAAGAGGGAAAGGCAAAATATTTTTTTCATGGCAAACTGATTTTTGTTTTGAAAATTTTTTTTGAGTTCTTCTTTTATCGCTTCAACAAATTATTGCTGATGTATCTTCTTTAATTCAATTCAAATATCATTATTTTATTTACGCCACCAATCATCCTCTTCATCTTCATCTTCATTTCCAAAACCGTAATCATACGGATTACCATTTTCGTCATCGTAATTTGCATCAAGATGATAAGGATAATATTTCATCCAGTCGTTATCATACTTTTTTTTAATATGATTGACTTCAATTTCCAATTGCCTTGCCCGTTCTTGTTCAGGACTCAAATCCTCATCTATAAATCCTGAAAAAAATTCAGTGAAAAATGCACAGTGGCAGTATTTTTCTAATGCACATGTTCCATGCTCAGTGCCTTCGCGGCAAAGCTCGAAGAAACCATGATGCCAGCGTTTTACTTTTGCCTCTTGATTGAAGTTATCCCTGATAGCAGCATATTGAATACGTACGGGAACTTCTATTTGTATTACAAATGACCAATTATATGCATCTAACATTTTTTTAAGTGCATTCAAAAGACAGTGCACTTGCTCGTCTGAAAGCATTTCGTGAGGTGGAAGTTGATCTTTGCATATACCTGTCCACTCTTCAAGGTTACGTACCGGAGCTATTTTATCATCCTCTTCATCAGAAAGCCAATCGTGCAAATCCATTTCCTGCTCTGCAAAAGGAACGCTTACATTTTGAGTTGCATAATTAATATCAGTAAGAAGTTGTTCGATATATTTTTCCATGTCAGGAAATTTTTATGCGACTGCCAATTATTTTTCTTTTTGTTTATCGTAAGCCTCAACCAAAGATTGCCAAAGTTTTTTTACATGTTTTTTAGCTGCTTCGGTTTGTTTTTCATTCAACTCGCAATACAATAAATCTTCTAAAGCATCTAAGTGCTTGTTTTGAATTTCTACTTTAATGGTTTTCTTTTTCATTGCTCTGCTTATTGTAATATTGATGCAATTAAACAAAAATAACATCATCGGATTAACTGTTTAGTAAAAGAAAAACCCACAAGAATTGTTAAACTCCTGTGGGATACTGATAAAATTAAATGCGGAATTTATTTAATTACCGAAAATTGTTTTGTTTCAATTTGATTTCCATCCACAACTAAACTGTATTGATACATGCCTTGTTTAAATGCGGATACATTAAATGTTATCTCTCCACTTTGCGCAGCTAATTTAAATGTTCGAATAATTGCACCGTTGTTATCTGTGATGCGAATTACAGCATTGCGAAACTGCTCGGCAATTTTATAATTAATGGTCGTGTTCGAGTTAGTTGGATTAGGAACTGCATTGCCAAGTTGGTCATTGAAATTTTTACCAATGGATGCAACTTGGTTTAAATTTTTATCCGCGGTTTTATTCAGCGCCTTTTTTATCTCAACCATTTCCGATTTCAGGTTTTCAATCTCCGACTTCTGATTTCTGACTTCCGACTTCAAACCATCATTCTCTTTCGATAATTCCTGAACAGCTTTTACTAACGGTACTGTAAACTCTGCGTACCGCAAACCATATAAACTTTCATCGTTCTGCGGTTTGTCAACTCCTGAAAAATCATAGTTTAATTCTTTTGCTGCAGCTTCAACATCCTGTGCAATGAAACCTGTGTAAATAATTTTCTCTTTATCCGATGCAGTTTTTTTATTCAAAGCTTTTGCATTTTCATCGAGATTCTCATTTTCGTGAAGGAAGTTTTGTAAACCTGTAACGTCAAGCGTATAGGTAACAGGATTTAGCTTATTGATGAATTCCAATCCCGGAACATTTTGCTTGATGTTCTTTTTATAACGTCCGTCAGATACGTTGGTGAAATTTACAAATCCTCCTATGCTTCCAACACCTGAATTACCAATTCTTACCTGGTTAAAATCTGTGCCTCGCGACAGGTAGCCAAAGGCATTGCAATTTGAAAAGTTAATGGCAGTCGCATTATCACTCTGGTACCCGATAAATGTTGAAAGCGAGTTGCCTGTGCGTGTAAATCCGGCTTTGAAACCGAACAATGCAAGACCTGTTCCATTGGTAGTGCTACCACCGGCATCTTTTCCAAACATGGAATTTTGACCTCCTGACGTTGCTACATCACCGGCTCCAGTACCAAAATAGGAATTATCACTTGAAGTATTAACTGACCCCGCTGATTTACCAAAGAAAGCGTTATTGCTTCCGTTGCTGGCTGATTGCCCTGCCTGGTGTCCGAAATAACTGTTTGAGCTTCCGCCATTTTGCTGACCCGAGTTATAACCAAAAAAGCAATTAGCATTTGAAGCCTGGCTTACACCTCCTGCACCTGAACCGAAGTAACTGTTTTGAGTACCTGTTGTTGTAATACTTCCTGCAAGGTGTCCAAAGAATGAATTATCTGAACCTATTGAATTTGCCATTCCGGCTTGCCTTCCGAAAAAACAATTTGCTGTGCCTACGCTATTTGCTGTTCCTGCCTGTGTACCAAAGAAAGAATTAAACGAGGCAATATTCGTACTGCCTGCACTACTTCCATAAAACGAATTGCTTTCACCGGTTTGATTTGTATTTCCCGCTAAGGTTCCGAAGAATGAATTATCGCTTGCTGTGGTATTTGCTCCACCGGCATCTTTACCGAAGAATGCATTTTTTGTTCCAGTAGTATTAGCATCCCCGGCAAGGGCACCGAAGAATGAATTATCGCTTGCAGTTGTATTAGCTCCACCGGCATCTTTACCAAAGAAAGCATTTCTTGTTCCGGTAGTATTGGCATCGCCTGCAAAGGTTCCAACAAATGTGTTGTCACTTGCAGATGAATTTGATAATCCCGCATCTTTCCCCATAAAAACATTATTGGAACCTATAGAGTTAACGTTACCCGCACTGGACCCGTAAAAAGAATTGTTATTGCCTGTGGAATTGGAACCACCTGTTTCTTTTCCAAAAAAGGAATTGGATTCACCCGTTGTATTTCCGCTGCCGGCAGCCGCGCCAAAAAAAGAATTGGCGCCTGCTGTTGTATTGGAAGAGCCGGTAAATGCACCAAAAAATGCATTGGCAGTTCCGGTAGTGTTTAATACACCTGCCGAAGCACCAAAGAATGAATTATTGTTTGCAGTTGAATTTGAACCACCGGCATCCTTACCAAAGAAAGCATTGGCAATTCCGGTAGTATTTGCATCGCCTGCCGCAGCGCCAAAAAATGAATTGTCACTTGCGGTGGTGTTTGCTGCACCGGCATTTTTACCTACAAATGCATTATTATTTCCTGATGTATTATCATTACCTGCATTAGCACCAACGAAAGTGTTGAAGTTGCCGTTACTGAAAAAACCGGCATTGGCACCTAACATCACATTCAAAACTCCTGTGGTGCTGTTGTTACCCGCACCTGTACCTATATAGCAGTTATGAGTTGCGGTAGTATTTGCGAAGCCCGCGCCAAAGCCCAGGAAAGTATTATTGGTGCCGGTAGTATTAGAACCACCCGTGCCACTTCCATAAAATGTATTGCCGAATCCTGTTGTGTTTGCATCGCCCGAAAAGCTACCCATAAATGTATTGTTACTTCCTGTATTTGCTGCTCCTGCGGCTTCACCTATAAAATTGTTAGTAGGGGTTGCCCTGATAATTTGAATACCATTCAGTAATATTCCACCACTCAGGAATAAGTCCTTCCATGCTTTTGAACTGGAGCCCAAATCAGTAATACCTGATGTGCCGGGAAGCAATTCAGTATTAATAGCAGTTGGCGCTGTAAGGTTGTTTAAGAATTTATTCACACCTGCAGGTGTTGATGCTTTCCATACTGTTCCGGTAAAATAATAAAACCCCGGTGTGCTGTTGGTTTGATAAATCAATAATCCTGTTGCCGGACTTACAATTGCATCACGCTCAGTCTTGGTCATACGGGGTGTTAGAAATCCCTGGGTGGTGCTTGTTACATCAAGCAATGCCGAGGCAGCAGGCGTTGAAGTTCCTATTCCTGTGCTTCCGCTTGCAGGAAATGTGTTTTGTGCATTTAATTTTATACATGCGAATGCAAGCATGATTGCGATTGTAATGGTTTGTAGCTTCATTTTTGTTCTGATTTTAATGAGGGAACAAAATTGAGACAGATTAAAAATTGGTGCAATCCACTTTTGTGGGGAATTGAGGTTGTCCTTTTTTAGGAGGGGACAAATTTTACTCTCGGAGGTGCCAGTTTTTTTCATGGAGATGTCGATTTCTTTCACGAAGATGCCGATTTCTTCCTTGACAGAGTCAATTTCTTGCATGACAGAGTCGATTTCTTTCATGACAGAAGCGATTTCTTCCTTGACAGAGCCAATTTCTTCCTTGACAGAGTCAATTTCGTCCTTGACAGAAGCGATTTCTTGTGTGACAGAGTCGATTTCTTTCATGACAGAAGCGATTTCTTTCATGACAGAGGCGGTTTTTTGAAGGGAGATAATCTATAATATGTTGGTTTTAAGGTGTTTACTAATAAATTGGCATCTCTCGTAAGGGTATTAGGCTGGCAAAGCACAAAAATTGCCTTTACGGAAAGGAAATGGTGACAAGGCAGCACGAGGGGAGCCTTGCGCTATAGTTTTTTTTCATGCTTGGGCTGTTGGGGGTCTTGTCGCGTCACCAGTCGGGCAGTAGCACTTAGGCTTTGGAAGACTGGCGACAGGTGGGGGCAGTTTAGAGAGAAATTATGTTATCGTTCTTCATAGTTTTTAGATTTAAATCGACTTTAAAATATTTAATATTGTTTAGATGAGCGGAACTTAATTTTACTAATTCAATGTCATCATCAGTAGAATTTTTTCCAAAATATATCGCTGTTAGTTCTCCAGAAAAATCACCGTATACTCCTTTTTTATTTAAGTCTTCTTCAATTTTTATTATTCTTATCTCCTCCTCATATTCCCAATTCTTAAATTTAGAATACATAAATTTCCCATTTGTATTTGAATTTAATCTTAAATGACCGGAGTTGTGTAATTCGATTTCATTTAAAACTGAAATATCATTATTATACTTAATCTCGAAATAACTTCCCTTATTTTTACTTTCATCAATATCCCATTCAATACAAACTCCCTTATGATTGTCAGCATAATGTGACCACATTAAAATTTCACTCATGTTTTTAGAAAAGCAGCAAACACAAAATGTGCTTTTCAAATTATGATATACGTCAGTACCTGTATTATCAATAAAGTAAGAATCGTAAGGGTCATTCAATTGGTCAATTCGACTATACCAATTCATTTTTTTATGCAATGATTTAAGTAAGTTTACATTAATTGTATGATACTTATAAAGTTTCATCGTTGGTAATTATAAATTGAGCACAACATGTTATTATCGCAACTTTTTTTTGCTAAAAGTTCCGATATCTACCACAATAATAGTGTTATTCGGAACTTCTGAAACGCGGGTGAGTTTTCTTTGGAAAAAATATTTCATCCCTAACGGGATTTTTGTTTTTGTGGGGAGTTTGTTGTTACCAATATTTCGTGCCTACAGCACTTTTGGTTGATTGTATTTTTTGGTGATGGGGATAACTGCCCGGATGGTTTTTAGCCCTGACTGAAGCGGTTACCCCACAGCCACCGAACAAAGTGAAGGTGGCGAGGAGTATGAGCGTAAGGCAGGAATAGCTTCAAATAATTTTAAAACTTCCACAAAAAAAACTGCCTTGAAAATATCAAAGCAGTTTTCTTTAATCGTACTAACTAAACATTGTTCAATCTATAACAGTTATTCTTTTTGTAGCACTGTAACTGCCTGTTTTCATAGTAAGGAAATAGATGCCGGGGTTTAATTCGCTTGCATCCCAGGTTACTTCGCTGCCACCATCATCAAAATTGTCATTAGCAATAGTGGCTACATATCTGCCTGTGATATCAAGAGCCTCGATTATTACCTGACCTTCCTGTGCAAGCGTAAAAGAAATTGTAACTGGCCCGGTCGCTGGGTTTGGATAGATTTCATTCAGCATGGTTTCTATAACCGGTTGTTCATTAATGGTGCGTACCCAGCAGCACGAACCCCAACAGTTTCCATAGTGCCAACCAGCATTCAGATAGGTCAGTGTATCCTTTAGAAGCACACATTTTTTTTGACAATGGCACCCACAATACTTGTTGCCTTTAGACATGCGGACTTTGCCAGTTGGACAACTTGTTTGAGCAGCAGCAAATTGATACATCACACTTAGTGAAAGTATCATCATTATAAGTTTAATTTTTTTCATCTTGTTTTTGTTTTTAATTCGTTACACTAATTTTTGACGGAACAAAATTGTGCAACATAAAACCCCTGTACCATCCACTTTTGTGGGGAAGTGGAGGTTAGAGGTCGGAGGTTGGATTTATTTTTGTTTTTCTAATACATTTACTTCATCACAAACTTTATTAAAAAAATCTCTGCTGGTTCAAGCATCCCGTTTGGACCATACAAAGTCTGAGCATCATACTATTCAATTACATAAACATCAACAATTCCATCATCTTCATTGAAGTTATCAGTTGTGGCCCGGTAAAGAGAATAGGTAGGAAATACCAGCTCCCAATTTTTGCCCCAGGTTAGCAAGCCATCATCAATTTTAAATTTTTGAAAGTTTGATGTAACGCTGAATTTTTTATGTTGAGGATTTTTGTCAAAAAAGGGTTTGAAATCTACAATCTGAAAGGTTGAATCAGTAAAATAGATTTTCAGTTGCAAGCCTTTAATATACTCTGCTTTAGCAACATCTATATAATTTCGTAATGAAGGCATAATTCAAATCACAGGTACCTCAAGGTCTCTGCATATCTTTTTTGCAAGAAAATTATTCACTTCAATATGTCGGGGTATGGAAGAAATTTTCCTTTTCAATTTGTTGTAATAAACTGTGTGATTTCCACCTTCTCTCAAAAACACGCAGCCATTATTTTCCAGATGTTTGATTAAGTCTTTTCGTTTCATAAAGATTCAAACTCTTCCGTGGTAACATTTTTCCCTTCAAATTCCTTTAATGCTAATTCCCGGTTGGCTGCAAGAACCAATTGCAAGGCCTCTCTCAAGTTCGCCTTTGCTTCTTCCAATGTTTCTCCTTGAGTGTTTACACCGGGTATTTCATTGATAAAAGCAATGTAACCTTCAGAAACTTGAACATAAGATGCTGTGATACTATATTTCATTTAAGAATAATTTGAATGTAAAAGTAATTATAAAAATTAGTTTATCACTGAAGATAAAATCCTTCTCACGGCCCTCAATACAATTTCCCTTCAACCAAAATATGCACACCACTTCCCGGTGCGGTAACCAATTTAAAAAGCGACTGTATCTGTTCGGCACGCATTTGCATGTTGCGCAAACCGTTGCTGAAATCATCTTTGGTTTTATCGTCAATGCCTTTGCCGTAATCTTTTATATTGAGATTGAAATTTTCATTCTCATTGCTGAAATCAATATCTATTTTATCGCTGCCCGAATATTTTACAGCATTGTTTAGAGACTCTTTTAAAATCAAAAATAAATTTCTGCGCACTTCAGGATGCAAAGTAATTTCACCAACATCATGTGGAAAATTTACAACAGGTCGAATATCTGTTCCGTCAAAAAAGCGGTCAATGTATTGGCGCATAAAACCCAGCATGCTTTTTAAATTATCATTTGCAGGATTGCTTGCCCAGATAATTTCGCGCATGCCTGTTATCACTTCTTTTGATTGCAAAGAAATTTTTTCAGCCAGTTGCTTTTCTTTTTCAGAAGCAGCAGCACTGGTCAAAAGCTGTTCTGCATTTAATCCCAGCCGTGTAAGATTGGCTCCCATATCATCGTGCACATCGCTTGCAATTTTACTTCGCATACTTTCAATTGCATTTTGTTTTTCAAGAATGGCAACCTGCTTTTCGGCAGTTCTTTTTTTCTGAGTGTTTCTGAATATTAAAAATCCTGAAATAAAAATTAAACCTGCAATTACTATCAATGAAAAGTTCAATGTTTTTTGCCTCGCAATTTTTTCTGCATCTAATAATTTTTCGGAATTAAGTTTTGTTATCTCATTTTCCTTTTTTTCAGTTTCATATTTGGTTTGCATTTCAGCAATCTCTTTACTGAAAGTAATTTTCTGAATAGAATCATTTATTGCCCGAAATTTCAATTGATGTGAATAAGCAGTTTCAAAGTTTCCTAAAGCTGAATTGGCATCAGCCAAACCATCATGACATTCAAGAATTGCCCTGTACAGACCAATGGCAATGGATGCCTCTAATCCTGTTTCATAATATTTTATTGCCTCCTTATATAAGGGTTTGCTATTGTTTTTATGTGCAAGACTCAAATAAACAGCGCCTCGCCACTTAAATACTTCAGCTTTTTCCGATTCACCCCCCGTTTCAAGATAAATTTGATATGCACTATCATTAAAATATTTTGCAGAGTCAAGTTGATTCAGTTTGATGAAAATTCCTGCAATGTTATTCAACATAGAAATGCAGTTATGCTTGTCCTCCAGTTTTTCGAATAAGGCAAGAGCCAATCTATAATTAGTCAAAGCAATGTCGTAATTTTTCAGGCGTTCATGCGACAAGGCAATGCTTGCAATTACCATTGCTTCGTTGCGCTTTAATCCCAAACGCTCATAAATAACAATTGCTTTTTCCGAATAGCGCAAAGCGTCCTTTTGATTACCCAATTCAGAGTTTGCCATTCCTATGTTTGATGATGCACGCGCCAATAATAAACTGTCTTGCATTTTTTCGGCAATAGCATAAGCCTTCAGAAAATCTCTTATTGCAGCATTGTTATTACCTAATTTAAAATTTGCAAGCCCTATGTTATTGTAAAGAGATGCTATGTTATCACTGTCCCTTAATTTTATTGACGCAGGCAATGCAGCTTCAGAAATTTGCAATGCCTCCCTATATTCACCACTTATATAATGAATTGCTCCTATGTCTTTTTGAATTCTTGATATTGCCAGGTCATCATGCAGAAGTCCATCAATTGAAAGCGCAGTATCGAAATGCTGCAAACCCGTTTCCTTTTTTCCTGCCCTGAATAACATCCTCCCCAAATCATGATGCGCCAACGCAATTCCTTTACTAAAATTTATTTTAACCGAATGTGTCAAACATAATTCTGCAAAATGTTTTGCTTGCTCGTTATCATTCAGTGTTAAATAGCTTTTCGACAATTCACTGTAGATTAATGAAAGTGAAGTATCCGGTTTGGAGTGAGGAATTAAAGCAAGCAGGCTGTCAATTTTCTGCTTTTCACCTGCATAGCTTGCACCTACAGGTAAGAGAAAAAAGCTAATAATCAGGATGCAGAAATGTTTCATACCTAACAAATATAGTTTTCTGTTGTGAATTGGTGGTGTTTGAAATAAATATTATACTTCAAACGTGATAAAAAACGACTATTCAAATTGGACTAAAAACTGTTTGGAAATTTAATTTTTTGGAAAAACTTTATTCAACGCATCCGTTCTTGAATGAACCTGCAGCACATCATAAATATTACGGCAATAAGTTCTGATAGTTTCAAAAGAGAGGTTCATCTTGTCAGCAATTTCTTTATAACGAAATCCCTGGTCTAAATAATTTAAAATTTCCCACTGCCGTGGAGTTAAACTTTCTACATCAGCCGATTTAATATTCCTGTTTTGAAATGACTGCACTACTTTACGTGCAATAGTAGCCGACATCATAGAACCTCCATTGTAAACTGTTTTAATAGCATCAGAAATTTCTGCCTGTGAAGTATTTTTAAGCATATAACCTGTGGCGCCAACACACAAGGCATTAAAAATTTTTTCCTCATCATCATAAATGGTACACATGATGAATTGAACTTTCGGGCGTTTGGGTTTTAATTCGGCAACAGCTTGTATTCCGTTTTTTCCCGGCAGCCCGATGTCCATTAAAACTACATCAACATTTAAATCATAAAAAGCAGTAATGAATGTTTCAGCATTCGAAAATGTTTTTGTTACAACAATCTCAATATCTTCTTTCAATAAATTTAAAAGCGATTGAAGTATTTCTTTATCATCTTCAACAATGGCGATTTGAATCATGGTATTAATTTCTTAATATTCTTTTCAGTGTTCTCATATAGCAATGTACAGTTTGTTCCTGTTCATTTCATTTTTTGCGATAGTGGAAGGAATTATTTTCCGAAAAGTAGTTATAAAATTATTTAATCAGTTGCACAGTTGCCTAACTCATACGGTTGCAATGTTAATCATCAATATGGTTAATTTGAGATTATATCGTTTTCGTGGTTTTAAATTTTGAGAGTCTGAATTTGGAATAAAGTTATTGAACGCATATAGGAAACCGGAAACCAAAAACATCTTTATCTTGCCCCTATGCAAAAAATTAAAAAGAATACTAAACTCAAAGTAAAAATACTTGCTATTGATATTGGCGGTTCACATATTAAAGCCACTGTTTTAGATGAACAGGGCAAATTGTTGATGGATTATAAATCAGTTGTAACTCCTCATCCTGCTACCTTTTCAGCAGTGATCAGCGCTATTGAAATCCTGGTAAAAAATGTTCCTGCATTTGATAAAATCTCTGTCGGATTTCCGGGTTATGTTAGCGATGGCATTATATACACCGCCCCAAATCTTGATGAGGAAACCTGGCAGCAGGTTGATTTTAGTAAAAAGATAAGTACTATGTTAGGCAAGCCTGCTATGGTAATAAATGACGCTGACATGCAAGGCCTGGGCGTTGTAAGCGGCAAGGGATTGGAAATGATGATTACCCTGGGAACAGGGTTCGGAACAGCCTTGCTGAAAGACGGAATACTTTTGCCTCATCTTGAATTGGCGCATCACCCTATAGGTAAATATAAATCTTATGACGAGTACATTGGTGCCGATGCTCTTGAAAAGGCCGGTCATAAAAAATGGAACAAGCGCATGGAAAAAGTTATTCATATTCTAAAAACTGTTTTCAATTACGACACCTTATATATAGGAGGAGGCAATGCCGATAAGATCAATTTTAAGCTTGATAAAAATATTAAAATTGTAGCCAACATAGATGGCATACATGGTGGTGCAAAATTGTGGCAGCAGGAGAAAAAATAATTACGCTATTTCTCCAGCGGCTTTATTTAAAAGTATTTTTACTTCATTATTATTCAAATTAAAAATGACTATCAAAACAAATACGTTAGAACAAACTGCCATTAATACGGTGCGGATATTAGCTGTTGATGCAGTTCAAAAAGCAAATTCAGGTCATCCGGGAATGCCTATGGGCGCTGCACCAATGGCTCATGTGTTATGGACAGAAAGCATGAATTATAACCCGCATAATCCGCACTGGGCAAACCGCGACAGGTTCATTTTATCAGCAGGTCATGGATGCATGCTTCAGTATAGTTTTCTTTATCTTACAGGTTATGATTTGACCATGGATGATCTGAAAAACTTTCGGCAGTTGCACAGTAAAACGCCCGGGCATCCTGAATACGGACTAACAAGCGGCATTGAAGTTACCACAGGTCCATTAGGGCAGGGATTTGCAAATGGCGTTGGATTCGCCATTGCGCAACAGTTTCTTGCTGCACGATATAACAAAGCGAGCTTCCCGATTTTTGATTATAACATTTACGCTATATGTAGTGATGGTGATATGATGGAAGGTGTAACTTCAGAAGCTGCTTCGCTTGCCGGTCACCTGAAATTAGGCAACCTGATTTATTTGTATGATGATAATCACATTTCCATAGAAGGCAATACAGATCTTGCTTTTACAGAAGATGTTGCCAAACGTTTTGAATCTTATGGATGGCATGTTCAGGTTGTAGATGACGGCAATGACTTAGAAGCTTTATCAGAAGCTGTTAATAAAGCAAAGGAAGAAACCAACAAACCATCACTCATTAAAGTGCGCACACATATTGCTTATGGAAGTCCCAATAAAGTTGATTCAGCAGGTGCGCATGGATCACCTCTTGGCGAAGCGGAGGTTAAGTTAGTAAAAAAGTTTTTTGATTTCGATCCTGAAAAATCGTTTGAAGTTCCTGGTGAAGTATTACAGTTTTACAGGCAAGCCGGGAAGAAAGGAATAACAAAAGAAATTGAATGGAATGATTTGTATGCAAAATACAAGGAACAATATCCTGAGCTTGCTGCCGAATACGAATTATTAAGCGAGGGTAATTTACCAAATGGCTGGAAAGATCATCTTCCGGTTTTCAAAGCAGAAGATGAAAAAATTGCAACACGTAAAGCATCAGGAAAAGTGTTGAATGCGATTGCTGAGTATTTACCAAATTTAATCGGGGGATCAGCAGACCTATCACCTTCTACAGATACGGAACTTACCAAATACAAATCTTTTACAGCAGTTGATCGTGATGGCCGTAATTTTCATTTCGGAATCAGGGAACATGCGATGGGATCTGTATTAAATGGAATGGCGCTTACTAAAGGAATTATTCCTTATGGGGCAACATTTCTTATTTTTTCAGAATACATGAGGCCGCCTCTTCGCCTCGCTGCAATTATGAAAATTCGTCCGATTTTAATTTATACGCACGATAGTATAGGATTGGGAGAAGACGGTACCACACATCAACCGATTGAACAACTAATATCCTTGAGAGCCATTCCTAACATGACCGTTATACGCCCTGCTGATGCCAATGAAACTGTTCATGCATGGCGTGTTGCACTCGAGCATCGTGATGGTCCGGTAGCGTTGGTGCTAACACGACAAGGACTGCCTGTAATAGACCAGGACAAATACACCAAAGCAAGCGAACTGGAAAAAGGAGCGTATATATTATCTGATTCAGAAAAAGAACCACAGGCAATTTTAATCGGAAGCGGTTCTGAAGTTTCCTTATTGATTAAAGCCCAGGAAAAATTAAAAGTTGAAAAAATATTTGTTAGAGTTGTGAGCATGCCTTCATGGGAGTTATTTGAAAAGCAAGATGCAACCTATAAAGAAAAAGTGTTGCCGTTAAAATTGAAAAAACGTCTCGCTGTCGAGGCTGGTTCTACATTGGGCTGGCACAAATATGTAACAGATGAAGGTGAGGTTTTAGGAATTGATACATTCGGACATTCTGCACCTGCTGAAGACTTGTTTAAATTTTTCGGATTTACAGTTGACAATATAGTTGCCAAAACAAAGAAGGTTCTTGCATAAGAATTAATAAAATGAAAATTGGTATTGCTGCTGATCATGGCGGGTTCGCATTAAAGGAAATTATTCATGAGTTCCTACACAAACAGGGATTTGAGGTAAGAGATTTTGGTGCTTATGCCTTGGATGACACTGATGATTATCCTGATTTTGTAATTCCGCTTGCAAGGGCAGTTGCAGTAAATGAGGTTGAACGCGGCATTGCAATTTGCGGCAGCGGAGTTGGCGCAGCGATTGCAGCAAATAAAGTTGCAGGAGTGAGAGCAGCTTTGATCAATGATTATTTTTCTGCTCACCAGGGTGTGGAAGATGATGATATGAATTTGATTTGTCTTGGAGGACGTGTTACAGCTTTTGCAGCAGCACAGGAATTTATTTCAGCATTTTTAAATGCAAAATTTACAGGTGCTGAAAGGCATTTGAGAAGATTGCAAAAAGTTAATGCTTTAGAAAAAAATAAAATATAATATCATTATACAACAGTAATATGAGAAGTGACAGACAATTTTTATTTGGAATGATAGGTTTGGGAACTATGGGTCGCAACCTGCTTCTTAACATGGCCGATCATGGATTTGCTGTTGCAGGTTATGATAAAGACGCAAAGCAGGTTGCTGTACTTGCAGAAGAAAGCAAGGGTGGCAAGACAGAAGGATTTATTGTTTTAGAAGAATTTATTCAAAGTTTAAAAATCCCGCGCACATTGATGATGCTGGTACCGGCAGGAAAAATTGTAGATGATGTAATAGCAGAGTTGATTCCGCTTTTAGATAAAGGTGATATAATAATTGATGGAGGCAATTCTCATTTTCATGATACGGAACGAAGGGATATTTTATTACAGGAAAAAGGACTACACTTTTTTGGAATGGGAATTTCGGGAGGAGAAGAAGGCGCGCGAAAAGGTCCGAGCATGATGCCCGGTGGCGACAAAGAAGCGTACAAGCATGTTAAGCATATCTTTGAAGTTATTGCGGCACAGGTAAATGATGAACCCTGTGTAACCTATATCGGCCCGGGTGCTTCAGGACATTTTGTGAAAATGGTTCATAATGGTATTGAATACGCGCTGATGCAACTGATTGCAGAAACTTATGACCTTTTAAAAAAAGGATTGAAGCTTAATAACAATAACATACATGACATTTTTAAACAATGGAATGAGGGAAGGCTTCAATCATTCCTGCTGGAAATAACTGCCGGTATTTTTGCTTTTAAGGAAGATGGCGCTGATGCATTTTTAATAGATGAAATAAAAGACGAAGCGAAAGCAAAGGGAACCGGGAAATGGACATCACAAGTTGCAATGGATTTGCAGGTGTCCATCCCTGTGATTGACACAGCCGTTTCCATGCGTGACTTGTCGAAATATAAATCGTTAAGAAAACAAATGGCTGCCATGTTCAGGGAGACAAGTCAAACTTCAATCACACAAAATAAAAATGAATATTTAGTAAATCTTGAACAGGCATTTTATTTCAGCATGGTAATAACTTATGCGCAGGGAATGCATTTGCTTTTTACAGCTTCACATGAATTGAAGTATAATCTTGAGCTGGACAGGATTGCAAAAATATGGCGGGGAGGATGTATCATCCGTTCATCATTTCTGGAAAATATTTACCCGGCTTTTCATAACAATGCAAACCTGGAACACATACTATCTGATGAAACTATTGCTACACAAATTAAAGACTGCTTGCCGGGTATTCGGGCAATTGTTTCGAATGCTGCTGCTAACGGTATCGCTATACCGGCTTATGCAGCTTCATTAAATTATTTTGATTATTTGAGGAGTGAAAAAATGCCGTCCAATCTCATACAGGCCCAGCGCGATTATTTTGGTGCGCACACGTATGAACGAATTGACAAAGAAGGTGTTTTTCATACAGATTGGATTCATATTGCAAAAGAATAACGTTAACTTAAAATGACAGAACTTTTTTGAAACAATTAAAACTTAATTTCTAAAATTAGTATTTTATGGATCCTTCGATAAAATCACAACCTACACTCTTTATCATATTCGGTGGAACAGGCGACCTTAATTGGCGCAAAATTACACCGGCACTTTACAATTTATTCTTAGATAACTGGTTGCCTGAGAAATTTACAATTATTGGCACGGGCCGTTCAGAATTATCCGATGATGATTTCAGGAAAAAATTATTAGATGGTATTAATCAATTCTCGCGAAAGGGAAAAGCAAAAAAAAGTAATTGGGATGAGTTTTCTTCCCACATTTTTTATAAGAGCGCTGATTTGAATGATTCAAAAAGCTACAAAGAGTTTGCCGGTCTGATCAAAAAATACGAAGAGGAATGGGAACAGAAACCACTTATTATTTATTACCTCGCTGTGTCACCTAATTTTTTCCTGGTTATTGCAGAGAACCTTTCTAAAAATAAATTGGCTGATAACTCTGACAATACACGCATTGTAATTGAAAAGCCATTCGGTCATGATCTTGAATCAGCAAAATCATTAAACAAATTACTCACCGGTATATTTGATGAAAAGCAGATCTACCGGATTGATCATTATCTTGGAAAGGAAACTGTTCAGAATATCCTCGCTTTCCGGTTTGCCAATACCATTCTTGAGCCTATATGGAACAGGAATTATATTGACCATGTGCAGATTTCGGTAACCGAGCAAATGGGGGTTGCAGAGCGTGGCGAATATTATGATAAGGCCGGTGCACTCCGCGACATGATACAAAATCATCTTTTGCAATTATTGTGTTTTATTGCTATGGAAACACCAATCAATTTTAGCGCTGATGAAGTTCGTAACCGGAAAGTGGATGTGTTGCGTGCCATGCGAAGATTTAAATCTGAGGAAATCAGGACTATTGCAGTTCGCGGTCAATATGGCCCCGGATGGGTGGAGGGAAAAGAAGTGCCGGGCTACCGCGAAGAAAAAAATGTTGACCCCGATTCAAACACAGAAACATTTGCAGCAATAAAATTTTTTGTGGACAACTGGAGATGGCATGGCGTACCATTTTATGTAAGGAGTGGTAAGCGAATGCATCAATCCTGTTCTATCATTTCCATACAGTTTCGCGATGTTCCTCATTTTGTTTTTCCTTCAGAAGCAACGGATAACTGGCAGCAAAACAGGCTGATCATCAGCATACAGCCTGAAATGAGCATACGGTTGCAGTTACAGGCAAAACGTCCCGGGTTAGATATGGTACTGAATACGGTGGACATGTTATTTAATTATGATGGCGCTTCTCCCACGGAAACACCCGAAGCTTATGAAACCCTGCTGCTTGATATTATGATTGGTGACCAGACTTTGTTTATGCGTGCCGACCAGGTGGAAGAAGCATGGGATTTATTGATGCCATTATTGAACTCATGGCAATCTAAAAAAAGTGTAAATTTTCCCAATTATTCTGCCGATTCCGCAGGACCGGAAAATGCTGAAGCATTAATTGCCCGTGACGGATTTCATTGGTTTACGCTTCCTGTTAAAAATAAAAAATAACCTGGAATGGAAATCAACGTTTATAAAACTGAAGATGAATTGTTATCCGCTTTTGCTAACTTTTTTATTAAAACAGTACAAAACGCAATCGCTGAACGTGGAGCATTTAATGTTGTTTTATCAGGAGGCAACTCTCCAAAAAAACTTTATGAATTGCTTGCATCTTCTTCATATAATAAAAAGATGGACTGGAAAAAATTGTTTTTTTTCTTTGGCGATGAACGATGCGTACCACAAGATGATAATGAAAATAATGCAAGGATGGTTCAACAAGCACTATTCGATCCTTTACATATTTCTTCCAATCAGATTTTTAAAATTGATACTTCCCTCCCACCCCATGAAGCCGCTGCAAAGTATATGCACGTGATAACAGATCATTTCAAAGAAAGGGAGCCCAGTTTTGATTTGATTATTCTGGGACTTGGTGAAAATTCACATACTGCCTCTTTATTCCCATACTATAAAGTGCTTACAGAAACTTCTGCCACTGTAAAAGAAATTTTCTTACAAGACGAAAATCGTTACCGTATCACTATGACTGCCCCATTGATTAACCTCGCTCATCATATTGCATTCCTCGTATATGGTAAAGGTAAGGCCGAAGCTGTTCATCATGTGCTGAAAGATAAGACGGACATTCAAAAATATCCGGCCCAGCTTATTCGATCTGTGAATGGTGATTTGCAATGGTTCCTGGATGAAGCCTCAGCCCGTTTAATAAAAGCATTTTAAATTAAATTGACATCCGCACTATAAAATAAAAATCAATACGATGCTTCCCAAAATTAATCACACACAAACTAAAGCCTGGAAAAATCTTACTACTCATTATGAAGTAATGCGTACTGCACAAATGAAAAAATTGTTCAGTGAGGATAAAAAAAGGTTTGAAAAGATGTCGTTGCAACTCGGTGATATTCTTTTCGATTACTCGAAAAATATAATCACAGATGAAACACTCAAATATCTTTTGGAGCTTGCTGCGGAATGTAATTTGAAAACTGCAATCGAAGCTATGTTTACCGGTGAAAAAATAAATGAAACTGAAAATCGCGCTGTGCTGCATACTGCATTACGCAATTTCTCAGGTTCACCTGTGATGTCGGATGGTAAAGATGTGACGCCTGAAGTGAAAAAGGTTTTGCGGCAAATGAAAACATTTTGCGAAAAGATTCATCATGGCGAATGGAAAGGCTATTCAGGAAAAAAAATTAAAAACATTGTCAACATCGGCATTGGTGGCAGCGACCTTGGACCATTCATGGTAACAGAAGCGCTTAAGCCTTACCGGGTGCAGAATATAGAGGCTCATTTTGTTTCCAACGTGGACGGCACTCACATTGTTGAAACACTTAATAAATGTAATCCTGAAGAAACGCTTTTTTTGGTTGCCTCTAAAACTTTTACAACACAGGAGACCATGACCAATGCGCATACTGCACGCGAATGGTTTTTAAAAGCAGCCAAAGATGAAAAGTATGTCGCTTTACATTTTGTAGCATTGTCAACTAATGAAAAAGAGGTCGTAAAATTCGGCATCGCACCTGAAAACATGTTTGTCTTTTGGGATTGGGTTGGAGGGCGGTATAGCTTGTGGAGTGCTATCGGTTTGTCTATCGCCCTCACCATAGGGTTTGATAATTTTGAAGAATTACTTAAGGGTGCGCATGAAGCTGATCTGCATTTCAGGCACACTGATTTTGAAAAAAACATTCCTGTTATCATGGCTCTTATTGGTATATGGTACACTGGATTTTACCGTGCAAAAACAGAAGCCATTTTGCCTTATGACCAATACATGCATCGCTTCGCAGCCTACTTTCAACAAGGCAATATGGAAAGTAACGGAAAGCAAACTGATAGAAATGGAAATGATGTGACTTACAGCACAGGCCCCGTGGTATGGGGCGAACCAGGCACTAACGGGCAACATGCTTTTTACCAGCTCATCCACCAGGGAACACATGTTATACCGTGCGACTTTATTGCTCCTGCAATTTCACACAATCCAGTTGGCAATCATCATGACCTTTTACTTTCCAATTTTTTTGCACAAACAGAAGCGCTTATGAATGGAAAAACAAAACAGGAAGCAGAAAACGAATTGAAAGAAACTGGAAATGCAGCATGGCTTGCTAACTTTAAAACCTTTAAAGGCAATCGTCCTACCAACTCTTTTCTTATTAAAAAAATTACACCGTTTACACTTGGTTCGCTGATTGCACTTTATGAGCATAAGATTTTTGTACAGGGTATCATCTGGAACATTTTCAGTTTTGATCAATGGGGTGTGGAACTCGGAAAGCAATTAGCCGTTAAAATTCAGCCTGAATTGAAAAGCGATGTTGCGGTTACTGCTCATGATAGCTCCACCAACGGGTTGATTAACATTTATAAAAAATGGAGAGAGGGATAAGAAAATATCTCAAAGAAAAAAATCAAGACAATAAAGATTCAATATAAAATTTCAAATAAATAAAATGAAAGTTGTGCTTGTTTTTGTTTCGACACTGGATGGGAAAATTACTAAATGGGGGGATCCTCATGTTAAGGATTGGACTTCTCAAAATGACCAGGAATATTATAAGAAAATATGGAATAATGCCCGGTTAATTGTTATGGGTAGCAACACTTTTAAAGCGGAATGTTTTTCCCGTTCACCCAATCATCTCTTTGTTGTAATGACAAAACATTTTTCAGAATACAAAAAATACGAAGTTCCGGATCAGCTTGAGTTTACTGACAAATCCCCGGTTGAATTAACTGAGCTATTTGAAAAAAAAGGTTTTGAAACAATGGTGGTTGTTGGAGGTCCGCATGTGGCTACCTCTTTCTTAAAAGAACAATTGATAGATGAATTGTGGTTAACGATTGAACCAAAAATATTCG
>JBDTRM010000119.1:0-2639 GCA_039931675.1 Bacteroidia bacterium
TTTGTTTCTATATAGCTGTGCCGTTCAATCCGAAGCGATACGGGTTTCGCATAACGCCCTCAGGGATTAACGAAGTAAAAAATAATTGGGGTTTGAAACACCACTGTTTGTACTTGTTCAACTGTTTGTTTGAAACACAATTGTTTGTACTTGTTCTCAATGCCCAATTATTTTTTATTTCGTTAATCTTTCTGTTATCAGCCGTTATACTTTTCTCAATCTGTAATAACAAACCCACACTCTTTGTCAAATTGTTTCTTCTCGGTTTCATTCATTCGCGTTCTTAGTACTCTAATTGTAAAACCGCCTACAAGTTTATTACTTTCAATATACATCCAATCACTTATGTTATTGTTTTCAATTTTTATTGTATCTCCGATTTTAACCTCTGTTGTTGATTGAGGTAAATTGTCAATAACACCAAAGTAATCATTATCTTTTATTTCAATATTACTTACCCAAATATGTTCTCCTCCGTTTGGAGTTGTAGATCTGGTTTTTAAAGCAAAGTATTTATAAGTAGAGTCATTGCTTTTAAGTGCATGGTTAAATTGATTAAGAGTTTCATTAGCCTTTTTAATTGCATCATTCATTTCCTTATCCTCGTCCGATACTCCATAAACCACATCACCGTCTTTTTCAGTTTTGGTTGTTTTTGGATTATTGCATGACGACATTGCAACTATCAAAATCAATATACATTCAAATAGTTTCACTTTCAGTTTGAATTAGCGATGCTGTTTATTCGGAGCGAAATAATGGCTGATAACGCTCTCACGGATTAACGAAGTAAAAAATAATTGGGGTTTGAAACACAACTGTTCGTACTTGTTCAATTGTTTGTTTGAAACACAACTGTTTGTACTTGTTCTCAATGCCCAATTATTTTTTATTTCGTTAATCTTTATGTTATCGGCAGCCCATGCTACACTTACGAATATGCTCTGTGTTATTCTTTTGCAAACTTCCTCACTTCATTACCGGCTTTGATGATATAAATTCCTGTCGAAAGAAACGAAACATCCAGTTCTGCTTTTCCATCAACTTTTTTCTGCAAAACAATTTCCCCAAGTACATTAGTAATTATAATATTCTTACTTTGATTTAATACGAAATTCAAATTTGAATTTGTTGGATTAGGATAAATTAAGAAAGAAGATTCAGGATTAAAAATTTGATTAATTGATGTGGTTTCAGTTGTATCACACAATTTTATAATCCAGAAATCTAGAAGACCTTGGGAAGGTTGTGTTTTATCTCCTCCAATTCCCGCCAAAGTCACATTTGCCATAGCATAACATCCATCTTTTGATTGAATAGCATAACCATTTTCTTCATGCCCAGTTGTATGAAGAGTTTTATCCCATTCTTTAATCCCAAGAGAATCTGTTTTTAATACCCAAGTTTGTTCTTGCCCAAGATTACTTTCTGTCTTGTTACCACTAATATTAGAATAAGACGTACCGGCAAGTAAATATCCTCCGTCAGAAGTTTGTGAAATATTTCCAAACTCATCTTCAAAATCTGTTCCGCCAAAATCTTTGTCCCATTGCTTAGTGCCAGAGGAATCAATTTTTACAACCCAAAAATCAGTTTCACCTATTGTAGCTCCCCATAATGGCTGGGTTTTATCTCCACTTATCTCAGATGCAGAAACTCCTCCAAGAACATAGCCCATGTCAGCGGTTTGTTGCAAAGATAAAAGTGCATCAGATTGCGTTCCCCCGAAATCTTTATCCCATTGTTTGTTTCCGAGCGAATCAGTTTTTACAATCCAATAATCACAAACTCCCCATAATGATTGCGTTTTATCTCCGCTTATATCTGAATAAGAAAAGCCCCCAAGAATATATCCTCCATCTGAAGTTTGCCGCATAGAACGAAAATAATCATAGGTTGAGCCCCCAAAATCCTTATCCCATTGTTTGTTTCCGAGCGAATCAGTTTTTACAATCCAATAATCACAAGCTCCCCATAATGATTGCGTTTTATCTCCACTTGTGCCTGAAAAAGAACTTCCTCCAAGAATGTATCCTTTATCGGAAGCTTGTTGCAAAGAATAAAAATAATCATTACCTATTCCACCAAAACCCTTATCCCATTGTTTATTACCAAGCGAGTCTATTTTTACAATCCAATAATCATAAGTGTTTCCACTTGAATCCCAATTTGCAATCGTCTTATCACCACTAATACCTGATTTAGACCATCCTCCAAGAATATATCCCTTATCGGAAGTCTGTTGTAAAAAATAAAGAATCTCATCCTCTGTGCCCCCAAAATCTTTATCCCATTCTTTGTTTCCGAGCGAATCGATTTTTATAATCCAGTAATCAGCCCCACCCCATGAAACTTGTGTCATATCTCCACTAATTCCACCTCCAGAATAACCACCTAATATATATCCTCCATCAGCACATTGCTGAAAGCATGTAAGAACTTCATTAGATATGCCTCCGAACCTTTTGTCCCATTGCTTCACTAGTGGATTTTGTGCATACATTAAATTCACCAACAAAAGTAAAATCAATGTGATATTAAATTTTTTCATGCAGTTTAAGTTACGCTGAATCTTAATGGGTTGCCGATAACGTCCTCAGGGATTAACGAAGTAAAAAATAATTGGGGTTTGAAACACA
>JBDTRM010000120.1:0-21512 GCA_039931675.1 Bacteroidia bacterium
GATTTAATGTTGGTGATGAAGTGGAGTTGCGTATAACTGATAAAACTGATTTGGGATTTAAAGCTATTATCAACGGTGTTGATGAAGGATTGCTTTATCATAATGAAATATTTGAACCGTTAGAAACAGGAAATATTAAACGCGGATACATCAAGCAAATTCGCGAAGACGGAAAGATTGATGTCACACTTCAACAACAAGGTTACGGACATGTGGAAGAAATAAAACATAGTATTCTTGAAAAGGTAAAAGCGAATAACGGTTTTTTAAAATTGGGAGATAAGAGTTCCCCTGAAGAAATTTATTCGCAATTAAAAATAAGTAAGAAGGCTTTTAAAAAAGCAATTGGTGCTTTGTATAAGGAAAGATATTTGGTGGTGAGGGATAATGAGATAAGGTTGTTTGATAGACAGGGGGAGTAGGTTTTTGAAGAGGCAAGAGGCAAAGGGCAATTGAAAAAAGTTGGCAATTGGCAAAAGCCAAATGAAACTACTAACCAAGAACAGATTGCTTTCCCGCGAAGGGGCGGGACAAGCTGTTCCTCGCAGTGACGATACTATCAGAGATTGCATGATTCCTCGCAATGACGAATAACTTAAACGATAAACTTTTAAACCTTTTTCGGTGGCATTGGGCCGCGCTTATAAATTACTAATCCGTTTAAAAAATTACGAAGCAATTGGTCTCCGCAGGGACGATAGTTTGGATGGTCTTCTTTTCTGAAGAAAGCACCTAACTCTGTTTTAGTAATTTCAAAATCAACAAGACTTAATATTTTGACTATGTCTTCGTCCTTTAATTCCAGGGCTACACGAAGCTTTTTTAAAATGTCGTTATTGGTTAACATACAGTGAAAAATCTTTTTACAAAGATGCTAATAAGGTTGAAACGAATTACAATCTTATCACTGCTTTATAAACTTGCTATTACCAACCAATAAATTTTCAGAATTAAATATGCTGATGAAATAAATTCCGTTTGATAAATCCGAAACATCAATTGCTGTTTCATTTGATTTTAAAACTTCTTTTCCAAAAACATCTGTAATAATAATTTGAGAAAAATCTGTTTCACTGTTTATATTAAGAATGTCGTTCACAGGATTTGGATAAACTGCAATATCTTCTCCATTTTTAGTTTCGCTCAAGCGACAATTAGTAGCCGTTACTTTAATTCCATTTGAATTTTTAGAACAGCCTAACGAAGTTGTTACTGTACATTTATAAGTACCTGAAAGGCTGGTTGTATATGTAGATGTTGTTGCTCCGCTTATCGAAACATTATTTCTCAACCATTGATAACTTAGTCCTGTTCCGGTGTTGGCATTCAAAGTCACATTACCAGGCTTACAGAAAGTTACCGGACCGGATGCAGCGATGGTTGAAGTAATATTATTACAGATATCTCCCACTCTCATTCCATTTCCAAAGCTTGAAACCCATACTTCTGTTGGTTTATAAGGATTAAAAAAAACACGCTCGGGCTGCCGGAAAGGATAGCTTCCTGCAGGACTGAAAGTTGGAGTTGCCGCATGAATATTTAACGAGTAGCGTAAACCGAGACGTTCAGTGGTCATGTAAATCATATCATTATTTAGCGGGTTAAAAGTTATTGAGGTAACACGGTCGGAGGAACTTATTTTTGTCCATGATGCTCCGCGATTGGTGGTTCGGTATAAACCTCCAAGTCCGTTAGGCGCTCCACCCCATCCACTGAATACGCAGACAAACCAAGTGTTTTGCGATGGGTCACTTGGGTCAACTACAACATCCTTTGTCCAATAATACATGCCGGGATGCGAAACATCCGTCCATGAATTTGCAACCGGGTCATAAATAAAACAGCCTGATGAATTGGTAAAAGTTCCGACACTGGTTCTGCGACCTGAATAAGTGCAAACTACTTTGCCATCGTTCAAAACAACTATGCTTGCAGGATGTCCTTCAGTGCGCGGAGGATTGGAAAGTTTTGTCCAGGTTGATGAAGAAAGAGTTTGCAAATCATCACATTTATAAATTCCCCCAACACCTGTTCCGCCACCATAATGAATGACACTTGCATAAGCACGATTTGAATTATTAGGGTCAAGTGCCAGCCAGAAAACAGGATGACCGAAGTAATGCAGCTGCGACCATGATGCACCACTATTCGTAGAGTAAATTATTTTTCCATAACTATCATTTGCATCTAATGTCGCATCCTGCAATCTTGTGCTTTGATACATATCGTGAATGCCAGAGGTGCCAGCGTATAAGTACCCGTTAGAAGGATTTTTAACTAAGCGATACATGGAGTTGGCATCATTGCCTGTATAATTGAACGACCATTTTTTTCCTCCATCTGTGCTTCGTACTCCTTTAATATCGCTAAAGCATGAAAACATATTCAATGAATCAATCCATGAAATTTGCCAGCAAGTTGTATTCTCTAAACCATTGCTTGTGTATGCTTTTCCTTTTGGAGTATTTACTCCGGCAGGATTTTGGTCAGCACTTGCAACGTAAGCCTGTCGCCAGTTTGCACCACCATCGCTGGTTACATGAGCAAAACCAAAATCAGTAAAAATTACTTTATCAGCATTGTTTGGCGCTACTGCAACTCCTAATGCACACTCACCGTAACCCCATGTGCGGTCACCGCTTGCACCACTCCAACCTGTGATTATGTTCTGATTTAATGTTGTATTAAATACATGTGTCCAGTTAGCACCTCCATTTGTTGTTTTCATAATATTAGGTTCTCCATTGGAGTTGCTTCCTGCAAGATAAACTTTGTTGATATCGTTAGAGGCCATTGACACATACATCAGGAAATCACTGTTGATATTGATGCCTGTCATTTTTGGCGTCCAGTTAGAAACGCCATAATCACAAGAATAAATTCCTTTTACAAAACCCCAGTAATCGTAACCGGGAACAACAGCATAAACATCGTTTACATCAGCAGTTAGACAAAACAATCGGGTAGCTCCACCTTGCTTTGCTGCTGCAAAAGAGAAAATTCTTTCAGTTGCGGGAATGCCTGTAAGTGCTGCCAAAGAAAAACTTACTCCGTTATTAATCGAAACAAAAACACCATCATTTGTTCCTACATAAATATTACCGCCATCAAAAAATACTCCACCAACAACCAATCCTACTCCACTGCTCAACGCATTGTGAATTAGTGAAAATGATGTTCCGCCATTATTAGAAAAATAAACTGAACCATAATAATTCAAAACAATATTATTTGAATTTAAATAGTCAGCATAAATTCCATAAGCCTCCTCTGATGGGTTAGGATTTCCTGTAAGCGCAGTCCAGTTAACACCACCGTTAGTGCTTTTAACAGGAAAGCCAACTTCAGTAGAATTGTTGATGCTGTATTGAATGTTTGAGTTGGTAAATGCTACGCGTGAATAGATACTTGCCTGCAACTGGCTGTATTTAACCTGCTTGTAAGTTAAACCGAAATCAGTGAAATGGAAAAGTTCTGACATATCACATGCGAGATAATATTCATTATCGTTACCGGGATTTATTGAAGGTGAGAAAAGTGCGCCACCACCACCTACACCGCGGGAATTCCATGTAGTGGGAACTTGTGCAATTGATAATGCAGAATAGAATAACAATAGAAGTAATGTAATTTTTTTCATAGGAATTATTTTTATACCCGGAATGAACTGCCGGATAAGTTATCTTTTATAAAATCGGGAGTGGGGATTTTATTTGAGGGAACTGTACAACAGCAATTTTCGCGCCTCTCTAATTCCGATGGAAAATGTTTTTGTTAAACTACTTTGTAACGGGCAGTTCTAAAAATTCATTTTTTAAATCACCTCACTCTAATCTCTCCAAAGGGAGAGAGGTCTAAGGTGAATTTTTAAAACTGCTTTAAAGTTTAAAACCGGGTTATCATCCAATAAAGAGAAATCAATAAAACAGGATAAGAGATTACTTTATTCATTGTTGACGAACTGGCTTTGCCAAACTGCTGAAAAACAATAAAAGCAATGAAAATAAAAGTGATGATTACGAGCTGCCCACATTCAATACCAAGATTGAAAGGAAAAAGTGTTGTAAATAAATTTAAATCTTGAGGAGAGAACAAAGACTTTAATGATGTTGAAAAACCCAACCCATGAATCAACCCAAAAAATCCCGAAAGTAAAACACGATACGGATGCAATTTTTTTAAAAATAGATTTTCCATGCAGGTAAATGCAATTGTGCATGCAATAAGGAACTCAACAAGATGAGATGGGAGATTGATTATATTCAACAATGAAAGTGCAAGAGAAAGTGAATGAGCAATTGTGAATGATGTTATCACCCAAAGAATTTTTTTCCATTCACTAACATTATATATAGCAACTATTGCAAACAGGAATAGGATGTGGTCCAATGCATCAACATCAACAATGTGAAAAAAACCTTCGTGAAAAAATTCTTTGAATAGATTCATGTTTTAGAAATGTAACAATAACTTTTTTTGTGTATCGAAAATATTTAATTTTGCCTAATGTCAGAAAAACAAAAACCGATTTTCGATAAGCGCATTTTCTGGGATGTGAATTTTGAAAAAATTGATTACGATGCAAAAGCCAACTTCGTTATTGAGCGTGTATTTGAGCGCGGTGATGTGCCGGATATAAGAAACTGCAGGCGGTATTATGGTGATGAGAAAGTGACTCAGGCATTATTAAATGCAAAATATTTACCCTTGCATATAATTTATTTTGCAAGTGCTGTGATTGATAAACCAATAGAAGAATTCAGATGCTACAAACTTCGACAATTGAACCCCACACTTTTTCCGTACTGAAAAAATTGATGGCGATACCCGCTTTGGAAAAATTTTCCTTAGTGGGTGGCACTGCACTTTCATTGCAATATGGTCATCGCACATCAATTGATTTAGATTTATTCTGCAATGAGAAATTTGACAACGAAAAAATTATTGCAGAACTTGAATCGAGTTTTGGAAAGGAATTCAACTATGCAAAAACTTCTTCACTATTCGGTATCTTCTGTTTTATAGAAAAAATAAAAGTTGACCTGGTTCACTATCCACACCCCATAATATCAACCCCTGTTTCAATTGATGACATAAGAATGTATAGTTGTGATGACATCGCTGCTATGAAAATTCAGGCAATTCTTGGAAGAGGAAAGAAAAAAGATTTTTGGGATTTGGCGGAATTGTTTAATCACTATTCGATGGATGACATCATTCAATTTCATAGCAACAAATATCCATCACAACAACTTTTAATTTCAATTCCTTATGCATTAACCTATTTCACCGATGCCGAAGAAAGTGACGAGCCTGTTTCGCTCAAAGGGCAAACGTGGGATGAAGTGAAAAATATTATTCAGAAAAAGGTGAGTGAATATTTGAGATAATCTTTTTACTCTACAATATGTTTCATTGCTTCGCGATAACTTAATGGCTTAAGTTTTGTCTTCCTGCAAAAATCACTTACCGCTTTTGCATCGGTGCGTGCATGTTGGCGCAACGCCCAGCCGATTGCTTTCTGAATAAAAAATTCATCACTATGAGTATGTTTTTTAATATTTGAAAATAAAATTCTTGTATCAGTTTTTAATTTCAAATTGTTTTGATAGATAATGCTCGTGCGATTCAACCACATATTTTTTGATTTATTCCATTTACCAATCTTCTTTTTCGCTTCACTGGGAAATTGTTGGGAATAAAATCCAACACAAGAGATGGAAATAAAGTCAACGCTATCCCACCAGGAATTTTTAAGAATCAGTTTTTCAAACAGTTCTATCATTTCGACTTTCCATTGTTTTTTAAATAACAAAAGTAATTCTATAGCGAAGTAATGAAACTCACGCTGCGGCTGATTGAAAAGATTGAGTGCAATTTCATTCAAATCTTTTTCATCAGGCAATCCATATTGTTCAATAAATCTTTTGCAAAGTTCTCTGCGCTTTTCTGTTTTAATGCCGAAATAATCGAATTGCCCTTTTAGGTAGGCTTTTATGCGGGCGGCTTCGGATTCGTTTTGGGATTTTTTGAATGATTTTGACAGGGGGATTATGTAAGGGTGCATGTATAATTAATAAAACGCTTTTAACTTCTTTAATGACTGTTATTTCAAAGTAAAACTCGTCCAATTAAAGACTAGACACATTGCTATAAATCCTAAAACATATGCAAGTGGTATAAACCAGGAATTCTTTAGCCACCCTCTTTTTATTTCTTCCGCATTTGAAAATTCACCAAGAATCGCTACACCTGCAGAAGAGCCAAACCACATAATACTTCCGCCAAAACCTACTGCAAAAGCTAAATAAGCAAAATCAAATCCATTTATATCTATTGCTAATTTAGTAAGCGGAATGTTATCAAAGATGGCAGAAAGAACACCAATTACGAAAGTCCAACTTTGAGAGGGTGGAAATTTTTGAATTTCATCTAATGGAAGAAGTGAGGCAGCAGATACAAGGCTAATCAGAAATAAGGTTTTTTTTATTGAATGCTTTATGTATTCATACTTAAAACCTACTAATGGAATAAAAATAATTAAAGTAAGCAAAACACCCAAACCCGGAAACTGCCAATCATGAAAGATATTAGTAAAAATTGCACCTGCAATAATGAAAGGGATAGAGAATATTTTTATGCAATCAAGTTTTGCATTATCGTCAATATTTTTTTGAATTGGATAAAAATTAAATTGTTGCTTAGATGCAAAGTAGCTGCAAATTAAAATTGAGGTGGTAGATCCAATAAATGCACGTATCAAATGAGGCTGACCTACACCGTGAAACCATATCATAGTTGTGGTGGTATCTCCAATTACACTAAAAGCGCCTCCTGCATTTGAGCAGGCAACAATTGCAGCAATGAATCCGGTGTGAACTTTATTTTGAAAAATTTTTTTTGCAATCGTTGCACCAATTAGCGCTGCCGCAATGTTGTCAAGAAATATTGATAAAAAACCAATTACCACTAACAAAATAAAGGGACCACTTTTATTTAATGGTAAAAATCTTAGAATAAGATTTGGCAAACCACTTAGTTCAAAATACTTTGCCATTAAAGTAAATCCGGGAATAATTAATAAGAGGTTAATCAGAGACTTCCACTCATTACCAATATGATGACCAAAGTTAAAATTAACAGAAAACTTATAAGAGATTAATAAAATTAGTCCCAAAAGTGCTATTTCAAAATCTCTTGAAAGCTCCTTCCACGAAGAGATAGCTATTCCTAAAATAGTCATTCCAAACAAATAAAATTCAAATGGAAAACCTAATAGCATTGTACTCTGTATTTTAAAAGACTCATTATTTTATGAGAATAAATGGTTATTACCACTCACCTGTTTGCTTTCTGATTTCAAAAGGTGATTTCCAATTTCTTGCTAAAGTTACTTTTACACTCTCGTAAAAATTTCCCTCCATTGCTCCTTTGTAGCAATTTTTATATGAACTCTTAATAATTGCCTTTGCTATTTGCTCTACACTTTCAGAAATGGTAGTTTTAATTGGAAATGCTCCTTCAAGCAAACCCTGAGCTAAAGACATTTTACATGAGCCGTCAATGAGTTCATTAAGAAAGAATGAGGCTTTCTTTTTGTCTTCTTCATTAATGGTTAACCCTGAAGAAGCATTCATGCCAAAAAGGAAATCAAAAATTTGTTTTGTTTGAGTTTCGTTTAAAGACTGGGACTTTGCATTTGAAAATGCAAAAATGAGAGCGATAAAATAAATTGATCTTTTCATCTATTTTTTGGCAAATATTTTTATCAAATTAATTAGAGATATTCTGTTTTGGTAATGGAAAAATGTCTGCTATGTCAATCCTATTTTCTGTAGATAATATAAACTCTATCTTTTCCTCCACTTTTTGCCCAGTCTGTTCCATCCCAAAAACCAAGTTGTTCCATCTTTTTCATTAAATCGGAAAACTTCACATTTTGAGCAGCACCAATACCAACAGGAGAAGGATTAAGTGTTTCAACCGTGGTTCCCTCAGGTGTGCCATCACCATGCATGCCATTAACGGCAATTGCATGAGCGCCTTTATTGCCTAAGGCTGCACGCATAAAAACTACAGGACCTTTTCTTTTTAGTATTTGTACAAATCCTTCAACGCCATAACATTGCGGTTGCTCAAAAGAAAGACCTAATATTTCACTTACAGGTTTTGTATCTTCGGGTGAGAGACCACAACTGATATCATACTTAAAACCGGAAGTGTTGTTTACCTTATCAATAATTTGCTTAACAGTAGGTGCCGGATTGTAACTTGTTGTTTTTGCGTCTTCATGATATGATAAAATCATTGAACTTGAGGCAGCCCAACAAGTGCAACTGTCAGGCTGTGCTACAAGTTCTACATCATAGTGAATTGAAACTGTTTGGCTGAATAATTTACCTGTTATTGCAAAACAGGAAATTAATAATAGGAATTTGTTTTTCATATGAATTGATTGGACACTCAGTTAATTGCAAAAAAATTTGCTCACGTATCTTATTAAACCCCTGTTAATTTATGTACTTTATTATCGCAGTCAATAACAAAGTCAATAAGCGAACCTTTAAATATTTTAATGTTTGGGTCTGCATCTTTTTTAGAAATTTCAGAGACCTTAAAGAAAAAGTAGCCATGAAATATTGATTTGCGATATTTTGTTATACAAGAATTCAAACTATCTAATTGAGCGGGAGAAATTTTCAAAATTGAAATGTAGTCAAAACTATCAATCAACTTAGTTTTCTCACATTGAACTTTTAAATAAAAAGCATTATTAACTTTTTCAATATCGCTGACATATCCGTAAAAAGCTATAATTCTGCCTTGATCAATAAGATATTTCTCCGCAGTATAAGTGTACTCATTTAACGTATCCCAATTCAAAGTAGCATTGTACTTCAAAATCAAATTGGATGCATTTTTGAAATTATTAGGTTCAGTTGCTTCCAAAGCGGCATTATATCCCTCGAAATAATCCTTTTCAGCTTTTTTGGCTATTGTTAAACTATCTTGTATAACTTTTTCATTATCGGCTTTTTTGGCTTTTTCAACACAACCAACAATTAGGATTAATAAGTAGATCAAACAAAGAAAGATTTTTATTTTCATTTGTATAATTTATTTATGAATATTTTGTAAACAAGCAAATCTACTTAAAGCATAAGAATCCAAATATATTATTTGTTCTTTCAATTGAACGTGTCAACTTTTCATATTTTTTTCTTCCTGCAATGGAAAGTTGTATTGTTAAAGAATAATCTCACACTTTTTCGTTCATTTTTGTGAAATCTATTTCTTATAAATTGGCATCGGGCATTGCCAAAATTCATTTGATATATTGCTTGAAGTTTCGCTTAACCTCAAATTAAATTTATAAATTTTATTATTTCTTTTCATCAGAGTGGCATTCATTATCTTTAGTTGTTTTACCAATTACTCTTACATTTCTGATTTTTAAAGCATAACCTTTATCTTTTTTAACGAAAATGATTTCAAGAATTTTATTTGTTATATCACAATAATTATTGGAAGGGTCTGAAGAGTAGATTCCACTAAATTCCTGCTTAATTTTTATCTCTCCAATCCAATATTTACCCTTATTTTCGATGTTATTTCCTGATTCAATTATTTCGCATTGAAAACTTAGTTTATCATAGCTCAGATTATTTAACACTCGGATATATTTCGATGCTGTGTATTTATTTATATTATGAGTAGCGTAATTGGAAACCTGGACTATTGAAGTATTAGGATTAAAAAACAAAGATTCAACAGTACTCTTTGCTGATCCTGCCTTATCATCAGAAATTACATTTTTTAAAAATTGAACATAGCTATTTGCTAAATCGTGACCCTTTGAATTTAGAACTGATTTCAGCTCTTTTAAATCTGGTGACACTGCGTTGTTATCCGATGGGGCTATTGGTTCTAATTTGGGTTTTACTTCAGAATTTATAGTGCCTGCAATTTCAAGCGTTTCAATTTTGAAATTTGAGAATTTATTATTCTTCCAATCAGCCTTTACAGTAATTTGTGTAGGGACAATATTATTTACAATGATGGCAGTATCTTCATAATTATTTTGTATTTCATAATTAACATTAAATGAGAATTGCGAATCTTCTCGCTCATTCTTTCCAACAGACAAATCACTTATAGTATGTTGAATTTTTGTCAACTTGGATATTTGCTTAAAATAATCATCGCTTTTAAGGATTACCTTCGAGCCATCAGATGCTAAATCAGAACCTATCGAAATATTTCCTGATCTCAAATATTGATCTGAGATTGTTTTGGTTAAATTAGGATCTAAAGGCAGTTTATCAATGCTTTCGTAGAATTCTGTGACCATTAATTTTATTTTTTCTTTTGCTTGTTTAATTTGCTCTTCGGAAGGTTCGTTTAACCAATAACCAGCCTCAAACTTTTTACCATCACCTTTTGATGTGCTTAGAATCAATCTTGGGGAGACACCATCTTTGTAAATCCAATATAGAAATAATGTATCATTGAGAGACACAGATTTATCAAGGCTGTTTGTACCAGAAAAGCTCCTAATGACACCAATACGAGTGAAATTAAAGTCCTTTTTGCTGGCGAATATTCCTCCAAATTTAATTTTTCTATCATTTTTAAAAATTACAGATGAATATTTTTCAGGGAAATTGGACTTGATTAAAGGAAGGGAATTATCAAAAAATATTCGAGAACCCAACTTAATATTAAGGACTTTAAATAATGTGAAAAGTTCATCGAAATATTTATTTGGAGTTTTGATTAATGGAGCGTCATAATTAACATAATCCTGAAAAATTGTTTCATCATTCATTCCATAAAAATAAGGTGAGGCGAGTTTGATATTGCTTTTTATTGCACTCTCTTCGAGTCTTTTAGTGTAATCAAGATTGTCTATGTATTGCAGATAATCCCTGAGTATACCATCTAAAGGTTGATAAATTTTTATGTTTTGTCCCGAAAGTTTGTTGCTTGACAGCAGCAGAATTATGAGTAAATAATAAATGCTTTTCATTTTTTAAATGTCTTTAATAATTCTTTATGATTGAGTTGTTTGTAAATTTTATTCGATTTGGTCAGCATAAACATTACCTAAAAATACTTCACATCCTCCTTCTCCATTTGTTGTCTGAACTGGTTTGAGGAAGAAAACAACTCGTTTGTTTGTTACATGAGTATGATCCTCTTCAGGTATATATTCCGGGCCTACTTTTTTTATCTTTGTCCAATATTGCTTTATTGAAGCTTCTCCTCTGTATAAACCAGATGAGTCGTCTTTAAAAATATTTGAAAGCACTATTTCTTCTGCCCAAGTTATCGCAAATCTACCAAGATTGCTCTTTTCTTTTAACCAATTGAAGTAATCTTTTATTTTAAACGTTTTTTTTGTCTGAGTTGCTCTATCAAGAATTATTTCAATGTAAAATGATGTATCAGCAAATAAATTTATCGCTTGTTCAATAATTTCATTTTTGTCATTATCATTTCTTGCAGCAACTATACGTTCAACATATCCTTGCAATTGAACAACCTTATCAGTAATTATTTTTTTATTGTCATTTTCATTGCTGCAAGGTGATGACACTGAAATAAGGTCGTTTTTAACAATATAAACATTCGAGATAATGTTACAATCAGACGATGAGCAATTCAGATTATATACATCAAAGGATGATAAATCTTTACGTAAAATAAACTCATTTAAGGTCCCTAAACTTTGTTGAGAGGTATCCATTACTTCAACTCCATTTTTATTCAATAAGTTTAAAGCATCATTAATTGATGAATATTTGCCAAACGGTATGCTATCCAGATAGGTGTTCATTATTGCAATGTTCTTTTTAATTTTTAATGATACATCAATATATGAAGAATCTTTTCCTTTTTCAGCAGGTTCCGTAGTTGGAGGGGGATCAAAAGTCCTATTGGCTTGAACTGCCTCTCCCCTGGATCCGAAGAATTTAAGCAAGAGTAAAATTACCAGTAAGCCTATGGTAAGTATTATCAATATTTTAATCAATTTCATTTATATTAATTTTTGTATTAAGGAAAACCGACTTAAGATTACCTGGCGCACTTCAACAACAAAACTAACTTCTCTGTTTTCAAGCCAGTCTGAAAACAAAGAAAGTAAAATACTTGCGAATAAACCGACCAGAGTTGTATCAAATGCGAAATTAAGGCTTTGGCTTAATGTGTCGTTTGCAACCATCCTTTCATAAGGCAAACTTTCACCGGTAAGTTTGCTGGTGATGGTTAATGCATCACTGATGCCCATTACTGTTCCTATGAAGCCTAAACTAGGTATGGCATTAAGAAAGTATTTAAGAATTTGAAACCTTCTTTCAACCCTCTCTTGTAAACCTTGTCCGTAAGCTTCAATATTTGCCACCAATTCACCTTTATTAATTTCTGAATCAGTAAATGTCATTAATGACTTTAGAGAATGTTGGAAGATATTTAAGAAAATGGCCGGTTCAATTTCTGGATGCCCCTCTGATTTGCTTAGGGAGTGTTTTGTTTCCAAAAGTAATTTTTCAATCTCACTTTTTTCTACTTTAATGGCTTCAGATTTTAAGAAAAAATTACTATTCAGAAGTTTATTATTCTTACTCAAAAACTGAAAATCAATAACTACGAAAACGATAATAATCATTGAGAAAAAATAAATAAGCCATTGAATTGAGCCGTTAAAAAATGTTGAAGCCCTTGAATTTGTCTTTACTGTTTGAATAACTGCCTGCAACCATCTGATTCCTTTTTTTTCCTTGCTAACACCATCTCTTATATCTAGCCTTTGCAGTACTGCACCCAGATTCAAAGTACTTGATTCAAGTTCACCAGTTGAGGAATTAATAGTTCTGTAACCTAGTATTATATCTCTTGATGTTGTTGCAAGGTTATAGCTTGAATCGCTTTTATCATTTCTAACGTAGATACTATCATCAGTAACATGAAGCGAAAACATTGAAGAATCTTTGTATTTATAACCTCCATTTGATAGAGTATCTAATTGTAAATTCATACAATTTTGCTTAAGTTCCTTTTCAAAGTCTGCTTGAATGTTTTTATCATCCCATTTAAAAGTAGATAACTCCACAACTTCCATAAATAATCTGGTAAGCAATAGGGATGCAAATAATATTATAAGTGCTTCAGTGCCAAACTGGGTTAAATAATTTTTTATTTTCATCATTGTTCTTTTATGATATTGCAATATTTTGAAAGAAAGGCTAACGGATTTTGCCTGTATTCCTTATACCAATTATTTTTACCCGAAGCGGAATCCTCGAAAAATTTGTTAACAATTTCAATTGGTCTGAGTGAATTGTACTGTAGATTTCTTTCTCCCCTATCAAAATATTTGAGCCAAATATTAAGGGAGTTTAAATTAATGGGCTGACCATTGTAAACAAAAGTGGCTGAATCCACCGTAATTGCTTTACCCTCTCCTGTTCTTTGATAAACTAATCCGCCTTCGCCCAAATAATCCACTGTGTTATTTTCCAATTTGCCTTTTTCTGCCAAAACAAAAGCATATTTTAAACTTAACAGGAGTCTTATTTTTTCCGGTGAAGATGCAGAAGCGGTGAGAATTTTTAAATCAGAAGTTTTCAAAATGTTTAATTTTAAATTGCTTTTTGAAGAATAGGCTTCGGCTATAAAGTTTGAAGTCATGCCTTCACATTTATTACATAACTTACCGGTAAAAATAAACCAGTCATTTAAACTTGAGTTGCCTGAACCATCAATCAGATAGGTGTTTGCGTCAATTTTATCGAATCCTTGAAAAGTACTATTGAAGTATGCCAACATAGGTGGACATGCGTGTAATTGAGTGATGACATCAAAATTCTGATTAGAAAGTGTTATGCCTTCCGCTTGAACGTCACTGTTTTTAATGTCGGCTGAATTAAAATTTAAAGAATATGTCTTTTTTATTCCTTCAGGTAATTTTATTCCTTCTTCTGGATTAGTAATATGAGCTATTACCTCCTTTTTTGAGGTCATATACTGACATCCGGCCGGGCTTTGACAACTGTTAGGAACATCTATTCCACCTTTAGATACAATACCCCTTTTATAGCTTAACAGCATTTCACCAGTAAAAACAGGATTAACTTTAAAATAAATATAGCTGTTTTCCTTTCCTACTAAGTATAGTTCATTATTAAAAACAATTAATCTCAAAACATCTGGAATTCCCTTACTAAACATATCTTTTCTTTCCTTTGAAATTTTATTTTGGGCTGCCAATTCGGATTGCTTTTCAAGTTCACTTATTGAAATAGAGGATGAAACATTGGCATTTTTGAGTGCTGAGATAATATCTTCATCTTGTATGGGACAATAAATACTTTTTACTTTGCCCATCAGGATGCCTAACGCTACTCCTTCTTCTGTTCTCATGCTTCGCTTTGGCATTTGCAAAGACTGAGTAGAATTTGAAGGTACAATGGATTCTATCATCGCCAACCATTTTTGCGAATTGACTTTAACTAACACCCAGTGAATAATTTTGTCATTTGTTTTAAAAATTAACAGAAAGAATCCATTCTGCAGAATAATTACCTTGTCATTAAATGCGTCTTGTTGTTTTCTTATAAAACAGATTGAACCTATATTCTTTTGATTGTATTTATTTTGAAGCAGGGTAATAAGATGTTCAATTTGTTCTGCTGTTTCGGATAGATAATCAGACGGAGGAGGTTTCTTATCTTTATCAGTCGAATAAGGTTCCCATCCGCTTTGTGAAAAAGCAGTAGATATAAAAAGCAGGTTAAAAATAAGGGTAGCTATTGGTTTAAGCATTTTCCATTCTCAATTATTTTAGTTCTAAATTCATTCGATATATTTAAAGTGTCTTTACGAAATTTTTTAATTTCAGGCAAAGACATTTCAATCAATATTACTTCCCCTTCTTTTTTATTGAAATTAGGGTCAATACTGTAAACAATAACTTCTTCGAAATCATTTGGCTTTGGCGAATGAAGAAAGTTAAGGCTTACGCTAGAACCATTTGAATAATTTAAGCTAGCACCCAAAGAAAAATAGTCAGATGGTTCATGTGCAAATTGATTATCTTTAAATTTTACTGCAATGGCTAATGAACTATCCTGGCTCAAAGGGTTAAGTGATGTGGCCCTTATATAATATCCTCCGCTTATCGGATCCCCTAATACGCTTGGTTGAAGTTTTACTAAAGTTATTATTAATACAGATGCCAATGCATTACTTAATACATCTAAAAATGCAATAGTAAAAGCTGTTTTCCTTTTTTTTTTCATTCGGCAAAAAGACTAGGAAATTTTTTGAAAATTGAATCACCCTTTTCATTCGTTATCCACGTTTCTGTATTTCCAAGAAATTTAAGATTTACTTTTGAAACTAAACCCAAATTATTTTTTAAAAAAAGTGTGTCAGCAACAATTGGGGATTGATCGAAGCAATTTGTAGCATAATATTCTATGGCGCTTGAATCATTAAAACCAACTAGATTATCGGTTAATGTGGTTGTAAAAATTAATTCAATACCACTTGCCTTTGGCGGCAGAGCGATTTGGAAGATTTTGCTTGACCTGTTTTTTAAAATGCTTCTCGGTCTGAGTATCTCAGTCACTCTAATGCCTGCAAGAGAATCAATGGCTCGACCAAAATCGGCAAAATAAAAGGACTCTCTTTGTTCCATATTCACTATAGAAGTACTGTCTTTGTATTGAAGTTCAATCTGATTAACCTCTCTATTATGGAATGTAATTTCAATATACTGAGCCTGCTCCAACTGATTCTCATTACCCATTCCTGAATTGAGAGAAATCATAAGCAGAATTACTACAACCGCAAGACCGCAGCTCAATAAGTCTAAAAGGGAAACTGTCATTGTATCTATTTTTTATTTTATGGAATTACAATCTACCCCTTGTGGCAAAATATCAATAGTTTTAACTTGCCGAGAACCTTCTTCGACAAATTGAAATTTATATACACGATTATTATTATCAAAAGCAAGCATATAACTTGGCTTTCCTCCCTCGAAATGAACGTTGGGACAAATTCTCATTGTCACCAAATTTAATGTCTTCTCTTTTTCATGTGTTGATGGGTTCATAATTTCAAGTGAACGCGGGATTGTTGCAATTTTTTTGTTTAAACCTTTTTCACAAGCATAAACCGTAAAATAATCTTCTGTATCATCTTTTCCATAACTTAAAATGTAAGTCATACCATTCTTTTCAAATTGAACTACACCGTCTTCTTTTGTGGTTTTGACAATATAATGTTCAGATTGCGTTTCCAATTTTTTCAAAGTGGCTGGATCTAATTTTTCAATCACATTTGATTCGGATACATTCTCTTTTGTAACAGGCTTGCCACCATAAGTTTTTCCAACTTCCTTTTCTTTTTCGCTTTCTTTTTTTTCTTTAATTGCCTTTTCCAACTCCTTCACTTTTTTTATCATTTCATTTTTTTCCTGTTCTTCAAGTTTCTGTTCCTCTTCGCTTTTTTCTTTATTTTCTTTTTTCTTTTCTTCGGCTTCCTTTTTTTCCTCCGCTTCTTTTTTTACTTGTTCTTTATATTTATCACAACATTCTTTCAGTTTTGCGGTATCTACTTTCTGACTTGCAGCATCTATAAAATCACAATTATCATTTTTATGCGGATGGTATCCAACATCAATTAATTTTTTAATTTCATCTTTACTAATATCGTTATACGCTGTAATTTTAACCAGATCTGAAGTAAACCTGTCTTTATTTACATCGAAGCCGGATATAATTTTTGTGTCAGGATCAATTCCGCAAACGCTATTTTTGTATAAAGGTATTGGCATTTTGCCTGCAAAAAGCGCATTTGTTTTTATATTTCTGAAAAATTGAATGTTGCCTACTTCATGTTCTACAAGCCAATCTTCGCCAGGAATAAAGTATCCGTTAACAGGATTATTTTGAAAGGGCTTGCTCATACTTGGAGTTGCTTCGGGAATTGTTCCCGGAATAGTTGTTGTAGTAGTTCCTATAGTAGCTGTTGTTGTAGTTCCTGGAGTAGCTGTTGTTGTAGTTCCTGGAGTAGCTGTTGTTGTGGTTCCTGGAGTAGCTGTTGTTGTGGTTCCCGGTGTAGTTGTTGTTGTAGTTCCCGGTGTAGCTGTAGTAGTAGTTCCCGGTGTAGCTGTAGTAGTAGTTCCCGGTGTAGCTGTAGTGGTAGTTCCCGGGGTAGTTGGTGGAGTAGTTCCCGGAGTAGTTGGTGGAGTAGTTGCAGGAGAAGTTGTTTCTGTGCGACCTCCATTGGCATAGTCGTTTGCACCACTACCTCCACCTCCTTGCTGCCCACTTCCACCCCCAGGACTACCGGCTAACATAGATAAGCCCAGAAGCAGAATTGCACCGCCAATAGGTTGTCCATAAGCAAGCAGAACAATACCAGCCGCAATGAACGCTAATGCCAATATAATTTTCAAAAAATTCAATGAGAATTCCCTGGACTTTTCCTTTTGCAACTCATCTTCTGCCTGTTGCATCTCATTTTGAATCTCGCAAGTTTGTTCACATAATTCTCGACAAAAGTCATTGTTAATTTTGTTCAGTTTGGTTGCATCGGGAAATCCGTCTTTGCACGAGCAAAAATCACCATATTCTGTGCAGTATCTTTGTCTATCATAGTCAAGTTTCCTAAGAACTTGTTTATATTTAAATATTTGTTTATTAAGCCCCCCTATATTAGATTTGATTGCCTGTAGTTCGGCTTCCAAACGCTTGTTAGCTTCTTCACCAACTAATTTCAAATTTTCTCCGGCTGCTTGCCGTTCTTCAGGAGTTTTTGCATCTTTTATTTTTTGTAAAGCATCTGTTACATTTTTTACAGATTCTTTATTATTATTTAAGGTTTTGATGGCAGGAATTGATGTGTTCAAAATAGTTTTTAAACTTTTTCTTTGATCGGAACTAACATTTGAATTGTCGCCACAATTGTTTAATGCATTATTTACCAATTCATCTACATTAATATTTTGATTATTTTTTGATTTTTCAGTAAACTCTGCTGTAATATATTTTTTTGCACATTCCGTAAGATTTAATTTACTATCAGTAAGTATTTTATCTAAAATTGTTGAAGGGGCATTTTCTAACATGGCAGATTTAATATCCATATCTTTCTCAGCCTCAAGAATGGATTTTTCCTTCCCATGGTGTTTAATAAAAGAATTTACATCTTCTTTAATCTTATCACCACTTTGCTTATCATTCTCTGTAAAATCCTTGTAAATATCCATTGAAGGTATTCCATCAATGCCCATCTGATTTAAAGTATAAGTCTTAGCAACTCGTTTAAATGACTCATCATTTATTGCATCGTCAATTTTTTTGCTGGCATTACTTAATGCTTCTTTTTGTTTATTTAGGTCTTCTTCCGTTTGTGAATCTGTCAGCTTCTCTAATGTTTTCTCAATAGTTTCTCGAGGTAAGTCTTTGCTTACTAAGGCAAACTTTTTAACTTCTTCGACAGCGTTTTTAAATTCAGGTTTTCCAACAAGAGGTTGCAGTTGATCAATTTTTTGCTGAACCTCTTTCAAATCTGTTTTTATTTGGTCACTTGCTTTATCGAAGTCTTTAATATCAACTTTTTGTTTGAAAAGTTCTTTCTCTTTCTTGCTAACATATGGCAACATTCTATTGCCGATAGTTTCGGAAATTGTAGAATCTGGATCAAGATGAGCCGGATAAATAAAAAAATAATAAACAGCCGAACAAAGTATTGCTGCTAATAAAACTAGAAGAAGTTTTTTCATGAGTTTGTGATATTGTATTTTTTCATTTTTTTCATTTAAAAAGTAGTCTTAAAGCTACTTAATATGTATGTCAAGCTTTGTACTCCTTTGTTTGTATCAAACTTTTTTTAAACTATATTTCTTATCGTGAAGCTATTTTCAACTTTTTATTGGAAGATTGATATGTATTTCAATATAAATACAAGACATGCTATTAGTTGTTCAGTCATTAGGATTTGAAACTTTAAGCACAAGAATTATTTATTTAAAAAAATAAACAGCATTAAATTCTCATGCACCAATTTTAAATAAAACAATTTTTGAAATGTGGTTTTGTTAATGGAGTGATTGTAATCTTTGGTATTCAAATATTTGTACTGCTTGCAAATATTAAACTTTATTCTTAACTATTAACATAAGTTAATAAATTTTTGAAAATTTAATTTGGAATCTAATTAAAAGTGATTTTTTGTAGGGATCAAATTTAATCAGTAATTATACAGTTCTTAAAGAACAAGCTAAAAGTTCAAGACACTATATAATAGGAGTAATTTTTTATTTAATATGCTAATAAAGACATCCCAATTCAATAACTATACAATGATGGCATCTATTTCAAAATCGCTTTTTATTCTTTTAATCCTCACATCACAAATCTCTTGCGCCCAGCGCAAGGCAAAATATTATACAGTGTCTGGAACTGTAACATCAACTTCTTCCTATTGCGGTGGTGCAAGACCAACAGATGAAATGATGGCTGAGCTTGCCAAACCCAAACCTGAAGCAGGTAAGCAGCTTTTCCTAAAATCAGGAAAAGAAAATTCAAAAAGTAATTCGATAATTATATCATTTAACTCTGATTCGCTTGGTCAGTTTAATATCAAATTAAAAAACGGAACGTATTGCATTGTTGAAGAATATAAATCAAAAGCACTTGCTATTCCTAAAAATGATGAAAACTCAAAGTGGGATGAAAAATGTTTGACAGAAGAATATGCGAGATGTGATTATCAGTTAGAAGTAAACAACAAAAATGTTGATGGTGTAAATATTAATTTTCATAAACCTTGTCAGTGGTCAACACCATGTTTGCAATATGGCGGACCGCTGCCTCCAAGTGCGCCACCACCGGGACGATAATAATTTACTTTTATATTTGAAATCATGCTCACATGAAAAGATTGCTTCGGAAGCTTCGCAACCTCGCAATGACGAAGTATTTCTATTAAAACTTCGCACTAACCTGCAAAACAATCGTACGCGGAGCTTCTATTTTCAAAGGACGCAAGGTGTATTCCAAATTTGAAATGTTGTTTGAAATTAATGCAACATTAAAATGTTTTGCAAACTGGTAGCTTATTCGTGCGTCAAAAACCAAACTTCCGTTATCATGCACTTCACGGTATTTTGTAATTCCTGTTGGCAGCAGGTAGGGTTTATCTAAATCATAAAAAGTCTTGTCAATGTTTTGCATGAATGAATAATAACGCATGCTTATACCAAAGGATATTTTTTTATAAATCAATTCTACATCTGCTTTTATTAAATGTTGAAAACGATATTTGAGAATGTTATCTGTTGTATCGGTGCTGGTGTTTGCATACGTTAATTCTGTTGGAATAATCCCGGGTTCAGGATTGTCGGTTGCAAAAACTTTATCGGGTGATAATGTTTGCGGTAAAACGTAAGTATAACCTGCAAGAACATTTATTGCAAGATTGTTATATAACTTTCCGCTTCCTGTAAATGAAATTTCATACCCTTTCACTCTTGTATCGCCTGTATTGCAAAATTTAAAACCGGCAGAATCGGGTTGCCATATTGCATAAACATATTCAATGGTATTATGAAACTCCTGCCAGAAGGCAACAAAATCTGCATAAGCTGTAAAGTTACCTATCTTAATGCTTTGCTTGATTCCGGCTTCTGTGCTCCAGCTTGATTCAGGCTGAATTTGAGGGTTTGGAAAAACATAAATACCACCTGTAGTGGTGATGATATATCTTTCGGTAATGGTTGGATAACGATAACCTTGTCCATAAGAATAACGTATGTTGGTATGGTTAGATAATTTCAAGTTAAGTCCGGCACGAAATATAGGTTGCCAGACTGATTCCAAAGAATTAATCTGGAAATGTTCTTCGCGAAAGCCAACCGAAACATTTAAAACATCGAGAAATTTTTTATCCAATTGCATATATCCGGCATAGTTGCGCGACCGATTATCAGGAGTTCCGCTGCCGGCATATAAATTGGCGTGTGAAAAAGTCTGGTTCATCAACACGCCTCCCGTTAAATTTAAACCGGCAAGTCTTGAGAAGTTTTTATAAAACTGATATTCTGCAAAGTAAACATTAGCACTGTTTGATTGACCGTTATTTAGATCATTATTTGTTGAATACCATCGTCCGCGAAGGCTGTGTTTAAATCCTGACTGAGTAAAATAAGTAATGAACGGATCAACATAAAAATTGGTAAAATCTGTCAATGTCATCGTGCCCGGAAATGCACGATAAATTCCACTTGTATCGTTACCCCAGACCAATGAAAAATTAGTATGAGCCATCATAATGTTTCCATTTAAACCCATGCTCAATCCTTCAACCTTAGCAGGGCGATAACGGTAATTGAAATTAAAACGTCCTGAACGGTTTGCAACATCAGAGTTGTCAAGTGTATCTGCTTTTATCGGTAAGCTTCCATCTAAAATATAAGGACCAATATAATTATGATC
>JBDTRM010000121.1:0-4929 GCA_039931675.1 Bacteroidia bacterium
CATTAGGACTTTTAACCAACTGGTTGTTAATTTGTGCAATTTGTCATACACACGATTTCACACTTAACACCTTTCTTAAATTAAATTTCCTCATTGAAATTCGTGTTTAATTTTTCTCAATTATATTTCCTCAGTGAAACTGTGTGAATAACTCAGTGTAACTATGTGTTTTATTTTTATTTTCCAACGCTTACAAAAGCAGTATCAGCCAATCCGTAATGACCTGAATTTAAAATTCTATCAGATTCATTAAATATGGGTGACAGGATTTCAATTTTATCTTCGGTTACAATGCCTTTGTTTACAGGTACTCTCACGGCTGTGGTATCATTGATTAATTTCATCACCCAAAAACTCTCCATTGTTTCATTGCTCAACACTGCTGACTTTTCAATTACCTGCGCTGTTGGTTTTGTGTTTTTGAAAAGCTGAACTGTTGCCAATAAATTTTCGGGCAGCTTGGTGTTTGAACTTATTTTAATGATGTAACTCTGTGTTTGCGCAACCGCATCAACCATTGAAAGCTTAGATGAAATAACTCCTTTTATAATTGTTGAATCAGGCAGGAAAACATTACAGGAAGTTCCTATCGCAGCATATTTATTTAATTCAAAGGGAACATTAAGCATAAAAACAAAACTGCTTTGTTGGGCAATAACTGCAAGCTGGTCGCCCTCTGTTACAAAATCATTTTGTTGCTTATTCACTTCAGTAATAATTCCTGAAATGGTTGCAGCAATCGTCAACGAACTTTTAAATTGCATCAAAGAATCTTTGCCCGAATAATTTTTCAATGCATCGGCTTCCTTGGTAATGATGGCGAAAATAGTTTTACCCGCCTGCACATAATCGCCAATGTGTATAAGGGATTTTTCGATATAACCTGTTACAGATGCTTTAACTATATTTTTTACCTGGTAAGATGATGTTGCATTCAGACTTATACTTTCGCTAATGGGTGCATTGCTTATATGAGTAATTGTAACAGGAGTTTTTACTTCTTCAGTTGTTTCATCAGTTTGATTGCTGGCGTTTTTACAACCTGTAAAAGCAATTATTGAGACGAGAATTATAACGATTCTTATATTTTTCATTTGATGTAATTCAATTGATTTACAATTTGCATTCTGTTATTCTCACTTTGAGTCAATGTGTTTTTTGTATTGATGTAATTATTAATCACTAAAATAAAATCGGTGAACCGCACCAATCCTTTTTCAATTTCGATTTTATATAAATCAATCAGGTTTTGTTCTTCGGCTAATTGATTTTTAATTTCACTTATCAAATCATCTGTTTCCTTTAATTGCCCACGCAACTGATTTATTTTTTGCTGAAACTGTAAAGTATAAAAATCTCTGTAGCTCATTCTTGTATTTTCTGTAAGAGAGATTTTGCTGTATTGTGTTTTGCGTTGCCTGCCATCATAAATTGGCATTGAGAAATTCAATCCAACACTTGCGCCAAAATTATCAGGAATGTTTTTTGGATTTACAGACTGGAAACCTGCATCGCCAAAGGCACTTAACTTAGGACGGTAATTCAAATCAATAAGCAATTTACTATTGATGCTTTTCAGACTGTCAATATGAAACTGCATCATCGTTGGTGTATTGCTGATGTCGAATGTGTTGGAAACTGAAATTTGCGGGTTGGATAAAATCACAGTTGATGTGTCAACTATTCCGCATAAATAATTCAGCAAATACAAATCAACTTTGTATTGCATCATTGCCTGTGTGATTACAATTTTTTGCGCGCTGATGTTTACACTTAAATTGAGATAATCAGTTTGCAAATACACTCCATGTTCAACCAATGGTTTTAAAATTGCTTGTTCATTATTTAATAAATCAACAAGCGATTGATTAAATAAAACCTGGCTGTAATCAGAGTAGGCAGTAATGTATTGCGAAGTGATACTTAGTTTTAAATCAACCTCAGTAATTTTTGAATTAACAGCAAGCGATTGGTTCAGTAATTCAATGCTTTGAAAATGTGCATTGCGATTTTTTTTATTAAAGAGTGATTGATTGACAGTAATCAATCCTGAATAATTTCCACCGTTTGTGATTGCACTATCGTAACCGAAATTATTGAATGCGGGTGCATACAACGCTTGCGCTGTAGCGCCTACCTGCGGCTGAAATCCAGCCCGAATTAATAAACTATCATAAGCGTTAGCCTGTGCTTGATTTTTATAATCTTTTAAAAGTGGGCTGTTCGTTAATGCGATACTTATAAAGTCATCAAGTGTTTTTTGCTGTGCATTGCTTTCACAAAAAAAAATAATCACGAGTAAAAGAAGAAAACCATAACGCATCATTTCCTAAAAATTCAGTTTGAAAGTGTGAAAGCTACCATTGTACGGATATGATAATTGAATTGCATTTTGTTCACATACCTGCTTTACAATTGCAAGCCCCAATCCTATAGAGTCTGGCGAAGTACTGAATTTTGCGAAACGGTTAAAAATTAATTTTTCATTTCCGTTAAGGTGTACACCTGTGTTTGAAATAATAAACGAATTGCTGTTAGTTTCGATTTTTATTTTTCCATCTTCTGTATTATGACGAATTGCATTTTGTAATAAATTACTGAGCAGACTTTCGGCAATGAAGAGATTCATGTTTACGATTAACGGTTCATTAAAAATTTTCTCGGTAGTAATATTTTTCAGGTGTAAGTTATCTGCATATCCATTAAGTAATTTATCAGTAAGTGCAATAAAATTTATTTCCTCTTTATCACCAAACTGGTTGTTTTCAATTTTAGAAAGCAACAGCAACGACTTATTTAATTGCGAAAGTTTATTTACAGAGTTATCAATATCTGTAATGATTTTCATGTCATCACTGCGTAGGTTTTGACTTTGTATCAGTAAATCAATTTTAGTTTTTACAATCGTCAAAGGTGTTTGCATTTCATGCGATGCATTTTCAGTAAATTGTTTGCTACTCAGATAATCGTTTACAATACGTTGAGTCATTTTGTTTAAAGCAATATTGAGTGTATTGAACTCTTTAATGCCTGAAGTCGTAAAACCAATTTGAGATTCATCATCGAGATGAAATTTTTTCAACTGTTCTAATGATTCGTAAAAAGGTCCCCAAAGATTATATGTTAATATGCGGTTCAGCGTAAGAAATCCGAACAGCAGCAATACAAATAAAATTGCCAGGGCAATAGCAATACTCTCAGCCAGCTCATCTGATTTAATTGCCGAGCGTGTTATAGTTAGTTGAAAAGTTTGTGCTTGTTTATCGAATGAAGTGATAAGTTGCCGGTAAGGATTCATTTCATTTTCTATGGTGTCTAAGGTCTCAATGTCGGTGTATGAATCAGCTATTATTTTTCCGAAAGGCAATGTTTTTAAGGTTACTTCATCACCTCCGATTTTATTAAATTGCATCGCAAGATTATCATTGGGATTAAAATTTCTGACTATCAAATCTCTTTGCTCGCTTATTGATTCATCGGTGTTGTCCTGTATTTGTTTGTGGATGATAAAATAGAAAATAAAGCCCGCTATTACCATAACAGGTAGCATCCAAACCAAGGAATAAAGTGTTGATTTATTTAAAAGATTCACTGTGTTTTGAAATTATAACCCATACCGTATATGGTGTTAATATAATCGGCACTGCCGTGGTCAATTAATTTTTTGCGGAGATTTTTAATGTGCGTGTAAAGAAAATTATAGGAGTCAGACTGGTCAATGTTATCCTGCCAGAGGTGCTCTACTATTGCACTTTTACTTAGTACACGGTTTTTGTTTGCAAGAAAATAAACCAGCAAATCGTATTCTTTTAAAGTAAGCGTAACTTCTTTTTCATTTACCGAAACATATTTTGCAACGGTATCAATTTTAATTTCGTTGCAGGTGATAATGTTGCTGCCGTCAAAATTTTTCCTGCGCATGATTGCCTGAATTCGCGCATTTAGTTCGGGCAAATGAAAGGGCTTGGTCAGGTAATCATCGCTTCCTAATTGCAAACCTTTCAACTTATCATCCAAAGAATTCTTTGCCGAAATAATTATTACACCAGATGGAATTCTATTTTCCTTAAGTTCTTTAATCAAATCTAACCCGCTGCCGTTTGGCAAAGTGATGTCAACCACTATGCAATCGTAAACGTGATTTGCAATTTTATTGCTGGCCGAAATATAGTCGGAAGCAGCCTCACATAAATATCCTTCAGCAGCGAGATACGTTGTGATAGTATCAAGCAAAGTGGGTTCATCTTCTACAATTAAAACTTTCAAGCAGATTAATTTTTGGGAAAGGTAGCAGTTAGATTGTGTTTTGTTTTTGAAGGTCTTTAAATTTGATTTTACATAGAGCGGAATTTTAATTACAAATATTATCATTGCACTTTCTTAACAATTTCGAATAGTAGGAATGCCGTTCATTATTTTTGTAAGTATTGATTAAATATGATAAAATAGGCATCGCATAAGGGTTTTACCTCAATTCAAATTTCTTTTTATCAGTGTTACTTTAAATTGTTTAAGGTGTTTAAATATTTTTTCATTAACATTTGCATCTAATATTATTGTTAATACATTTGCGTTCCCAAAAATTAAGGGTATGCCCTTAATGTTCATTGAAATAGCAGCAATATCAGCCGATGTAGCTCAGTTGGCCAGAGCTTCCCGATGGAATCGGGAGGGTCGGGAGATTGAATCACAAGGTTAGTTAACAAGCCGATGTAGCTCAGTTGGCCAGAGCTTCCCGATTATAATCGGGAGGGTCGGGAGATTGAATCACAAGGTTAGTTAACAAGCCGATGTAGCTCAGTTGGCCAGAGCTTCCCGATTATAATCGGGAGGGTCGGGAGATTGAATCGCAAAGGTAGAGGCAAAAATAAAACAAGCCGATGTAGCTCAGTTGGCCAGAGCTACTGATTTGTAATCAGTGGGTCGGGG
>JBDTRM010000122.1:0-21224 GCA_039931675.1 Bacteroidia bacterium
ACATTCACTTTCTCGAAACAAAAAATAATAACCTCGCCATCTTCAATTCAAAAGCTGTTGGCGAACCACCTTTAATGTATGGAATTGGTGCATACTTCGCTTTACGTAATGCAATCAAAGCATTTAATCCTGCTGCGCAAATTCCTTTTGATGCACCAATGACTGCCGAAAAAGTTTTGATGAGTTTAAATCAGAAATAAGTTGTAGTGACTTAATTAATTTTGTGAACGGAATAAAATTGAAATTTTTTTTATGATATGGTTTTGAGCAATAAAATCTTAGTAGAAAAAAACGTCTCTCTGCCTGAAATCTTATTATCTTATCTCTACGAAAATAAGGTAATAAGGTAACAATAGTAGTTAAAGTCTTTTTCTACTAAGGTTTTTTTATCTCCGTGTATAAAACAAACTAAATTTTAACTTGGACAAATCCGGAATCTGATTCCGGATTTGTCCAAATTATTTTTATATTTGCAGCATGATAACAAGAACAGCAACATCGTATTTAAAAAAATTAGCAGCAGGTTTCAGGAGCGTTGCAGTAGTAGGTCCCCGGCAAAGCGGCAAGACTACTTTATGCAAAACTGTGTTTCCTAAAAAACTCTACGTGTCATTGGAGAACACCGATACACGGGAGTTTGCAATGAAAGACCCACGGAGTTTTTTAAGGGAATATAAAGACGGAGCCATTTTAGATGAAGTGCAAAAAGCGCCTGAATTATTCTCATACCTGCAACAGGTACTTGATGAAACCAAGAAAAGCGGTTTGTTTATTCTTACAGGTTCCAATAATTTTTTAATGCAGGAAAATATTTCACAAACACTGGCTGGCAGAGTTGGTTATCTTCATTTATTACCTCTTTCAATTCATGAAATTGAAAGCAACACTAAATTAAAAAAGCATTATTCCCATCATATCTTCAATGGCTGTTATCCTGAAGTTGTAACCAAGTCAAAAGTAAATGCCTATAACTGGTATGCCAATTATATCAACACCTACATTGAACGGGATGTAAGACAATTGAAAAACATAGGCAATCTTTCGATGTTTTTAAAATTTACAAAATTATGTGCAGGCAGAACAGGACAAATTTTAAATCTCACATCGTTAGGCAGCGATTGCGGCATTGACCAGAAAACTGCTGGGGCATGGTTAAGTATTTTACAAAGCAGTTATGTTGTAATGTTGTTGAGTTCTTATAATAATAACTTTAACAGGAGAATAATTAAAAGTCCTAAAATGTATTTTTATGATACAGGTGTTGCCTGTTCGCTGTTAGGAATTGAAAACGAAAAACAACTTGTAACTCATCATTCAAAGGGTTCGTTGTTTGAAAACTTTATCATTATTGATATGCTTAAAGCAAGGTATAACAAAGGGCTTTCAAACAACCTGTACTATTTCAGAGATAAGACCGGAAACGAAGTGGATGTTATTGCCGACACAGCAGGTAAATTGACTGCCACTGAAATAAAATCAGGCGAAACTATATCAACTGATTTTTTCGGAGGATTAAATTTCTTTGAAAATCTTCAAAGCAAACCCATTCAAAAAGTATTGATTTACGGAGGTAATGAAAAGCAGGAGCGCAGTAATAAAATCAAGATTAAACCCTGGAATGATATTTATTAATTTTGGACAAATCCGTAATCAGATTCCGGATTTGTCCAGAGCAAAGTCCAACTAAAAATTCGCTCCTTGCTCTATCCACGCGCCAATTAACTCCCTTTCTTCTGCTGTAATTCCAGTTTTATTATTCTGCGGCATTGTTTCGGTTTGCACTGCCCGGATAAAAATACGATCGGCATGATTTTTAATTTCATCAGGTGTGTCAAATTTAACTCCGGTGGGAGCAATTTTATTTACATCATCGGTAGGAGTAGATGAATGGCACTGAATACAACGTTTTTGAATAATAGCATTTACCTGGGAAAATTTAATTACTCCCAAATTTTTTGTTGATTGCTTGTTCTTGCCTTGAATTAAATTACTTGAGGTTTTTCTTGGCTCCGGAGCAGTAACTATCACCAAAGCAATCAATGCAATGGCTGCAAAGGGTAATAACCAAAAAACATTTTGGCCTTTTTCGTAAAGGTTATGATAATGGCGTACTGCAACGCTTGCTATTGTCAACCCTGCAAGAATCGCCCAATTGAAATTACTTCCAAATGTTGTAGGAAAATGATTGCTTATCATTATAAAAATAACAGGCAATACAATGTAATTGTTATGCAACGAACGAAGTCCTGCAATTTTCCCAAGTTCCGGGTTTACAGGTTTGTCAGCTTTTGCAGCCGCAACCAATGCTTTCTGTGAAGGGATAATGCAGAAGAAAACGTTACCAGCCATTATTGTTCCGAGTAACCCTCCGACCAAAATAAATGCAGCACGACCGCTCAGCATTTTACTAAGGAAAAATGAAATCAAAACAACAATTGCAAAACCAATCAAGCCAAATAATTTTTTCTTTTGCAGTAATGGCGATTTGCACATCCAGTCATAAATAAACCAGCCGAGAAACATAGTTCCGCTACCGATGAGTATCGCTGTAGTAGAAGAAATATCTCTAACAGATGAATCAATCATCACTGCTTTGGCATTCATAAAATAAACAAGAGTAAGCAACAACATTCCTGTTAGCCATGTGAAATATGCTTCATACTTAAACCAATGCAAATGTTGCGGAATAACAGGCGGAGCAGATTTATATTTCTCCACATAATAAAATCCGCCACCATGAATTGCCCAAAGATTTCCTGCCAATTCATCACGAAGATTTTCTGTGCGGTTCAAACTGTTCTCTAAAAAAATAAAATAAAATGATGCGCCAATCCATGCAATGCCAAATACAACATGTGTCCAGCGTACAATTAAATTGAGCCATTCTAATACATGCGATTCGAGATGATATTTTGTTGTGAAATAATAGCCGATGTAAAATGCAACTACAAATCCTGAGAAAAAGAAAAAGAGATTTCGGTAAAGTTTAATTGTGTTTAGTGTTTCAGATAATTCAACTGATACGTCACCACCCAATTTTTTATTAATTGAAATTAAAACACGATTTAAAGTTATTGCACTGATGAACAGAAAAAAGAAAATGATTAAAAAGAAAATTTCTGTCGTCATTATGTTTACTTGTAAGTTCTAAAGATTGCTTTCCCGCGAAGGAGCGGGACAGGCTGTTCCTCGCAATGACGGATAACCTTTACAGATTGCTTCGTTCCTCGCAATGACGTGCACAAATCGCAATTCGTAATTTTAAAATCGTAAATCATTTTTTTCTTCGTCCTAAAAGTATTTTATAAAACGACCTGCTGCGAATTTCTTCTAATGTCAATCCTGTTACCAATGTTTCTTCTTCGCTGATTGCTCCGCAATTCATTGCTTTCAAAAAATAATTCAACAAACCTTGACCTGTTGCTGCATCATCAAACACATCGCCACTTAAAGTTGCCTGTGCTGCTCTGCTCACAAAATGCTTTAAACGAATTGCAGCATCTTCGTAACTCTCCAAAAAGAAAACATACGTGGCAGCATAACGCATTGGCAATTGCGCAGGATTCAAATCCCAGCCTTGATAGAAACCATTTATCAAAGAATGCATCGTATGTCCATAACCTAACTTCCATGCACGATGTACAACTTCAAGATTTTCTTTTTCTTGTTTTTTTGTCAGCTTATCTCCGCGATGCGGACCAACGGGCATCACGTTAGTGGCACCATCGCTCAACATAATTCCTGTCCCTCCCAAAGCCACACGAGTCATGTGATGCGCAAAATCGCAAACAGGATGCGCCATTGTTTGGTACTTTGCAGTGATGTTGCACGATGCAGTGTAATCATAAGTTCCGAAATGTGCAGCGATGCATCTTCCCTTGCTTGCCCGAATAAATTTAAGCAAAGGATTTTTTCCATCATCATCCATAACTGCCTGCGTAGCCTCAACCATCATTTCCATTTTCAATGCTCCTGATGGAAGCTTGTTTTCCTTTTCAATGAGTTCAAAAAGTTTTACCAACGTTTCCATCTGTTGTGGAATAGTAACCTTAGGAAGCATCACTACAAAATTATCAGGAAGCTTTCCATTTGTTTTTTCTAAAAGTGTGGTAAGAAAAATATCTAATGTGCGCACTCCGCGATATTTCAAATCTTCTGTAAAAGGTTTTATGCGAATACCAATGAAGGGAGAAATAGTTTTGTCCTTCATTCCCTTTGCAAGTTCTGTTGCGGCATTCACGGCAGTTGCATCCTCTTCTTCATCGCTGCGATTTCCAAAACCATCTTCAAAATCAATTCTGAAATCTTCAACTGCTTCGCGCTCTAACTTTGCAATTATCTTTTTGTGAACTGTGTAAGGCAACCAAGCGTCATGCTTCTTTCTTTCTTCTTCACTCATCATATCTAAACGAGCACTAACATTTCTAATATCAATTTCAGATTTTGATAATGAAGCATATCCTTTTAGTTCTAACAAATTTGCAAGCAGGGAAAAGTTAGGACAATATGTTGTGAAACTTTTTAACGCAGCCTTTCCCAACTTAACAATGCTATCACTCTTGAAAAGATTAGCACCACCATAAACTGTGTGAACGGGCTGCCTGTCTGGTTTATCACCCGGATAAATATTTTGAAAAGCAATGTTGGAAATTTTTAATTCGTTCAGAATTGCATCTCTTTCCTTTTGAGGAATGGATAATTTCATTTTGTTTTTGTTAAGCAATTATTTGCCACCATCGATTAATTTCCTTCTGTTCACATGATTTATAACCATGCGAATATCATTGTAATCAAATTCATCATTGAAAACCGTTTTCGTTGCACTGAACGTGCCATTGGGATGTTCAGCTATAAACTTTTCCATTCTTTCGACATCGGCTGCTGCGAAAACTTTATAAATATTAATTTCCCCTGTGGAAATCCATTTTGTAAAATGACTTTTTATTGTTGATGAAACCAATCCCCGAATCGTGGCAATTTCATTAATTGATTTTCCCTGGTGATACAAATTCAAAGTGTCTTTAAATGTTCCACCCTTTTCTTTTTTTGTAGTGGTAATTGAAGTTTCTACTTTCTTTTGTAAATCTTTTCTGAATTTAATTTCACCCGAAAATAATTTTTCATCACCAATAAAGGCATTATAAAGCTGATTGATTTTGTTCCATAAATTATCTTCAAGCGATTGAACGTATTGAAAATATTTTTTCACTTTGCTTTTATATGCAAGTGATTGAGCGTGTTCATGCAAAGGTTCAATCAGCTTGATAAAAATGTCATTTGCAAAATATTCAATTGCCTTGGTGCAGCGGTCTTTCAATAGCTGCAATTTGTTTTCGTCTTGCTGGTATTCATTTAAAAGTTTACCAAGTTGGTTTTCAAATTTGCCAGCAACAGCGATAATATTTTCTGTTTCTTTTTTAATAGTTTCAAATAACCTGAGAATATTTTCTTTGCCCGGAATAGTCTTTTGTTCAATCATTTCTTTCCATTCAAAAAGCCTTTCGGTCAATTTATTGAACGTAAACAATCGCTTAACTAAAAGAGCTGAATATCTCGTTTTGGCTTCTGTCAATAAGCTCTCAAGACTATCATTACCATGCTTTGAATCTGAAAACGAATTTATTTTTTGATCACTAAATAAAACACTTTCACTAATGCGGGAGTGCAAAACAATTCCTTCCAGACTCCTGCAACGGCTTAACGCAACATAAACCTGCCCTGCAGCAAACGACTGGCCCGCATCAATAATTACTTTATCAAAAGTTAATCCCTGGCTTTTATGAATTGTTATTGCCCATGCTAATCGCAAAGGATATTGCCTGAAAGTTCCTAATTCATTTTTCGTCACTCTTTCAGTTCCCTTGTCAACGGAATAATTAATGTTTTCCCACAATTCACGGTGCAACGTGAAATCAATTTTACTGTCGTTAAAGGTTACCGTAATATCACCTCCTTCAATTTTTTTTACAGTTGCAAGTTTGCCATTATAGTACTGACCCGCTTCAACATCATTCTTGATGAACATAACCTGCGCTCCTTTTTTCAATCTTATTACACGCTCGCATGGAAACATATTTTCAGGAAACTCGCCTGTTATAATCGCCTCAAAAGTGTGCATGGTCGAGGGCAATTTCCGAATCTCGGTTTCATTAATATTATCTGCAATGCGATTATGCGTGCTTAGTAAAACATATCCCGGCTCTGTAGGATTGAAACCGGGATTATATCTTTTCTCAAGGTGTTCATAGTCCGAAGCTGTTATACTTTTGCCACGAATATTGTTAAGCAGGTTTACAAATGTTTCATCTTGCTGGCGATAAATTTTAATTAACTCAATATGTGCAGCATTAACTTTTTGCCATGCATGTGAATCGAAAAAAAATTGACTTTTATAATAGCGGCTTAAAATTTCCCACTCATGGTCTTTGATAACAGGAGGTAATTGATGCATGTCACCAATTAACATCACCTGTACACCGCCAAATGGCTCCTGGTTTTTCCTTACCATGCGGAGTGTAAAATCAATTGCATCTAAAATATCGGAACGCACCATACTCACTTCATCAATGATGAGCAGTTCTAATTCATACAGTAATCTGCGCCTGTCCTTGCCCAACCTCGAATTTGCGGCAAGCATTTTTTGATTAGTGATAATATTTACATCTACAAAATCATTAGAAGGAATAAATCCCGTAATCGGAAGTTGAAACATCGAATGTATAGTAACACCGCCTGCGTTGATGGCAGCAACCCCTGTTGGCGCAACGATTACGTAATTTTTAAAAGTTTTTTCTGCAATCTTTTTCAGCAAAGTGGTTTTTCCTGTTCCTGCTTTTCCTGTAAGAAAAAAACTTTGATTGGTGCGTAATGCAAATTGCTCTGCGAGATTAAGTTCGGGATTAATGATTCCCGGCCCCAAGGGCGAGTTCATTGATTCAATTGATTTATTTAGCTCTAAGTTCATGGTAGTATGTTTTCTCTTTTGAGTGTGTCCTTAACTCCCCCTGTAAGTTGTATATCCGTAAGGGTTTATGAGCAACGGAACATGATAATGCGATGCATCCGCAATTTCAAACTCAATAATTACTTTAGGGTAAAAAGTTTTTATGCTTTGCTTTTCGAAGTAAGGCGCAGTATTAAAAATCAATTGATAAATTCCGATGTCAAGTATTTTTTCCTTCGGTAATAAATCGCTGATGCGCCCATCACTATTGGTAATGCCTTCTGCAATTCTAATAAAACTGTTGGTAGTTTTTTGTCCAAGAGCTACTCTGACTCCTTCAGCGGGCTTGCCAATTGATGTATCTAATATATGTGTGGAGAGTTGACTCATGCGAATAATTTATCAATACGAATATGCGTAATTTTATTTTGCTCCTGCATTGCGATTTTAATCTCTTTATCAGGATTATTTTGAAGTCGCTCTTTTAATAGTTGCAACATTTCTTCTGCTGATTTTCCTGTGGCGCAAACTATAAAAATATAGCCGAACTTTTTTTCGTACTCATCATTTAATTCCTTTAATTCAAGCAAAACAATTGTTGTCGTTTCATTCACACCTTCCTGTTCGCTTGATGCCCAATGTTCTGTTGATGCAAATTTCTGTTCCAGAGATTTTAAATCTCCAATTTTAGGATGATACGTAAACGCCTCCAGCCAATCATTTTCATCACAACCCAACCAAATTATATCTGATTCATTTTTCAATTCCGCAACAGAAGCAAAAGGAATTTTTCGCAATAACTTCTCAACCCACAAAGTACTTCCACAACATTTAAAGAGTTCTTCTTTTTGTTGCTGGATGGATAAATTATTAAAATTTCGAATTGTCATTAGTCCAATTAATTCAAAAGTTATTTTTTTCCTTAATAGTAAATATGTGAGCCATCAATGTCATATCGCTAACCCTGTACAGCGAAGAAAATAATTTTACTCGATTGCCGGTGATAAATTCAAAACTATTTAAGCGATATAAAATGGAGTCATCAGTGTTGCAATTGGCGAAATAAAAAACATCTCGTTCAAGAGTAAAGAATTCGCTTTCCCATCTTACATTTTTATTAGTTGAATTGAAATAATCCGATTCGCATTTGTCGGAAATTATTGGATAGGAAGCAAAGTACAATAGTCCTACTCCGTTAATTTCATAAAATGGATTTATGTTATATTTCATTTCTGCAACCGGAGTTGATGACAAATCAAAATCCTCTCCATTCATCTCAAATGATTCGAGTAATCCTTTTCTTAACAAACGATAATCGTTTAAAATTTCGGGAGTAACTACAAATTCCGAAACGTTGGTTGAAACAATGGGTTGGCTTTTAAACAACTTTGAATTGTCAATCGAATCTCTTGTAGAAAAACTTGTCATTAAAATTGCTTTAGCTTTTTGCTTTTCGTTATAAAAAACAATTTCAGAAATGTAGGTGCTTAGTCCAAATCGCTTTAATTCTCCTTGAAAAATAAGCGAATCGTTCTCTTTGAAATTATTCAGTGAAGCTGATGCGTAACGAATTCTCGTGAATGTTGCATATAGCCTGTTTCCAAATTCATCTTTGATGTTTGCTGAATTTGCGTTTAATCCTTTGCTTAATAATTCCCAGTGAATATCCCCAAGTTCTTTGAACAACCAATTTTCAGAAAGTGTTGAATTTGCCATTTGCGGCATGTTGATTTCATGTTTTCTTATTGCTGAAATTGATTTAGTGTTTATGAAAATATTTGTGTTGGCACTCTCATTTTTACCGCAAAAATCAATTACCTCCTGTATGGTTTTAAAATTATTCCATTCGCTGTTTGGTATTCCTTTACCGATAGATTTTTCAAGAGTAACTCTTACAAGAACCAAATCAATACTGTCAACTCCTGCCTCTCGCACCGGAAGTGATAGTTCGCTTTCCTGCAAATGTGGAAGAGCGTTTTTGAGTAATTCGTAATATTGATTCACTTATTTTAAAAAATAATTGCCGCAACAAGTTTATAATACCAATCTTCCCAAACAACACCTAAAGATAAACTCAAATAAACCTGGTTTATTCCTTCCAATAAATCAGGATTTTTTTGATAGCCAAGCAAAAACACAGGGTCGGTAACGGGGAAGTCATAATGATTGCCGTTATATTTAAAAACCAATCTTGTTTGAGGTCGGTCAGGTCTGTCTTCATATACCCTATGCGTTACTTCAAACTGATTTATGTTAACAAACATTAATGAATAATCCAAATTCACAATTGCATCCTGCGAAACTGCTTTGCCTTTATTACCAAATATTACATTTTTTCCATCACCAAGATTTGTTAATTTATCTTTACTGAAATCACCAATTGATCTTATTGAATCTTTATTGAAAGTTATATTTTCTGATTGATAACCTTCGGGTCGGTTTCCCGTAACATCAATTTCGATGATGTTTAAAATCTGAAATGGTTCTGCAACATGATTTGGAATTTCTCCATGTGCTGTATCACAAACCGGTCTAATCCATTTTGGTCTGCCATTTTTGAAAACAGGATTATTGCTTGCATCCAACTCAATGCCCGCCAAACATCTACCACCTTCCTTAAAAGAATTAGCTAAACAGATAAATTTAGTTGGCATAGTTATTCGGTTATTTAATCAGGTGGATTATTTCAATATCATTTCTAACATGTTTTAAATATTCTGCAAGCAATCTTCTGTGACATTTTTCGGGAGTATGTTCACTACACAATAAACAATTCTCGTGAAGCAAATCAACATTTGTTTTTTGTGCAATCTTTCTTATGTCTAAAAGATTCAGGTACTCAAGTTCATATTCCTGCCAGGTCATTTTATTTTTTTTATCCCTGAATCTTGAAAGCAATTCCTTTGTCGGGGCAAAGTCAATATTGTGTTCATAGCCGATATGTCCTATTTCATCAGCAAAGAATTTTAAATCAGAACCCTTTGCAAAACCGGCAAGCTGCGAAACATTATTAATTCTTGTGTCAACAATTTTTTTGACATCGCTGTTTCGCAACAGATTAAAAAATTTTTCTGCTGATTTACCTGTAAAACCAATAGTGTATAGCTTAATCATAATTTTCTACTTCTGGTTGTTTTGAATATGGAGAATATGCAATTTCCTTATTACGCAAACGATAAGCCGCCTTCAACTGGTCATCCAATGAAACGTCAGGCTGAAACATATCAGGCTGCGGAATTTTCTTTTGATACTTTTTTAAAAGTTGATTTTCAAGTTCCGCATTTGTTTTTATGGTCTTGTCTTTGAGAATATGTTTTACATCAAAGCCATCTTTTTCTAAAGCAATGGCAATCATTGAAAACCTGTGGCAGTCGAATGGTTCGCCTTCCGAGCACATTAAAGCAATTGTATAACCTTTCTCAATCATCTGCCAAAGTTGCTCAACTCCATTTTTAAAATTCCAGGACTTGCGGACCAATTCAAAATTGACTTTGCCTTCCTCATCCAACAAATCAGGGTCGGTATGCCTTGCGCCAAATTCTTCTGCAAAGTGCATGTAAATTATTCCGTTCACTTTCAGAAAATTTGAGAGCGGCTCTTTGTTATATTGAGGATTGTATGAGCTGGCAGCAATACTTCTTACATCAATAAGGCAGTTTACAGAAAATGTTTTCAGCAAATCAAGAAACACATCAATAGGATGATTCGAATGTCCTACCGTATAAATTATTGGTTTATCCATTTTAATAATATTGACTTAACAAAGCTATGTTTTTATAATTAAGTTACTGTTTTTCTATTACTCCAAACAATCTCATCCTGCTAATTCCACCATCAGGAAAAATTGATAATCGAACATGGGTAAAACTTTCTTTACTCACAATTTCATTTTCATAGTAATGCTCATGGTCAGCTTGTAGTTTTGATTTAGGAAGTATTGTTGCCCATTTTATTTCTGATGAGTTTAGATTCCTTTCTTCCTCCATTGAAATAGTACAGCCTTCAATCAAACAACTGTCAGGATAATTTCCTTTGAAGTGACAGGTGTCAATTAATATTTTTTTAATCACACCTTTATGTGCTAATCGAACAATCACCCAATCGCGATTGTTTGGAGTGCGGTTACGTTTTGTTTCCCATCCATCGCCCATATTGATTCCTCTACCCGGCATAATCAGGTTATCCATGTGTGAGAAAAACATATCGTTGCACAAAACAGATTTTGCACCATTAACAGCGGCTGCCAAATCAACTACTTCATTTTCCTTTATCAAACTCCAGTCCTTATAAACTTCACCATATACCTTCAATCTTGCAACACCGCCATCAGGATAAATATTCAATCTGATATGTGTGTAGATTTCTTTGTCTGCAATCTCATAAAAATTTTGTGAGCCGGGTTGCAATGGAGACTTAGTGAGGATTTCTTTCCATGAAATTTTTTCAAAATCTGTATTATCATTTAAAGGAATATTGATTGCATCAATACTTGCATGTGGTGGATGATTGCCAAGGAAATGATTCGTATCAATATCAACTCCAAATATTTTGCCCGAGGTTGCCAGTTGAACTATGCACCAGTCGTGCCCGGGAGTGCGCTTCCTCCGCGATTCCCAACCATCCATCCATTTTCCGCGCTCAGTATATTTATCAGGAATAAAAATTCCACGACCGGGTTTCAAAAGGTTTTCTTTCTCGGCAAAAAAATCATCGCTGCATAAAAGCGCTTTGCTACCGAGGCGCTCGGAGGCCAGGTCGGTGAGTTTTATGAATTCCGGTAATAAAGTTTTTTCTTCCAACTTGATAGTATATTTCGATTGCTGATACAGATTTTACTCATGAATGAGTTTCTCAATTGCCTCAATAAAGACCTTTGTCTTATCTAAATATTGAAAAGTGGTTGCTTCATCAAATTCCTTATCAACTTCATAGTCAGCATCTTCACGCATTTCCATTATTTCATGATAAAATCTTCTTAAATCTTTATTGACTTTGTTCTCTATTGAAAAATGTTTATTCAATAAAATGCGTGTACCGGAATGTGTCTTTGGAGTAAAACCGTTTTTAAAAAGCAGAGCAGTTACAATGGAAAAGCTCGCATAATACATTCTGTTAATTGATGTATTAAAAAAATTAATATTTGCTATTTCCTCTGCCTCAAATAATAATTTGCGTGCTTGTAATATCCTTTGGTTTACTATGTTTTCGATATCATTTTCACTCATATCTCAATTCCTTCATTACAAACAGTTTCATAATACGGATGCGAAATCTTTTTTTTATTCCATTCAGAAGATGTTAGAACTTTTGGAGACATTACTTTGTAGTACTTGAATTCAACATCATAAACAGCATACCTTACTTCCTGCCTTTTTTGTTCAGAAAGCAATTCGCTATCGGCAATAATCATAATATCAATATCAGATTCTTCTCGCTCTTCATTTCGGGCATAAGAACCGTAAATCAGTACACGCGATTCGGGCAATACCGCCATAACTGCTTTTTTAATCTCTTTATATAAAAAGTTCTTTTCCATTGTTTGAAATTAACTACCCCATTGATTGAATTAAAAGGTCATTATTTTTCCACAGTTCAAATTTATAAAACTTCCATTATCAAAAACTTTTCTCCCATTCACATAGGTCTGTTCAGCTACACCAAACAACTCCCTGTTTAAATAAGGAGTAATTTTATGACGGTGCTGAATCATGTTTTCTTTGACAGTAAATTTCTTTTCAGGATTCCAAACTACAATATCTGCATCAAATCCTTTTTGAATTTTTCCCTTTATGTTTTCAAGACCAATAAACTTTGCAGGATTTTCAGAAAGCCATTTTGCCATTTGAGTAATTGGTATATTTTTCTCTCTTGCTTTAGTCCACACAGCAGGCAAAGAAAATTGCAAACCTGCAACTCCGCCCCATGCTTTTTTAAAATTTCCAGATTCAATTTCCTTTAATTCAGGTAGTGCCGGTGAATGATCGGTTGCTATGAAATCAATTATTCCTTTACGTAATGCGTTCCATAATTTTTCATTATTTTCTTTTTCTCGAATGGGTGGTGCGCATTTATATTGTGTTGCTCCATCAGGAATTTCTTCTGCATTAAAAAATAAATAATGCGGAGCGGTTTCAACTGTGAGTGGTAGTCCTTCTGTTTTTGCTTTTTGAATTTGTTCAATTGATTCAGCAGATGAAAGATGAACAATATGAACGCGGGCATGAGTTTCGCGACACAAATCAATCATCAATTTAATAGCATTGTTTTCCCAACTTTTCGGTCGAGATTTTAAATATGCAGCATAACTTTTGGGATTTTCATCTAAGAATTTCAAATCATCGTGAATTGTATCTAATTCACAATGCACCAACAACGGCTTATTATATTTTTTTAAAGTCAACAATGCTTTTCGTAAATGCTCTTCATTAGTGTTTGGAAAATCATCAATACCAGAGTGTGTGAGAAATGCTTTCAAACCAAAAACTCCGCTATCCAACAATTCTTCCAACTCATTCAAATTATCAGGAACAACTCCTCCCCAAAAACCACAGTTGACATGCAATTTATTTTTTGCGGCATCTAATTTAGTTTGAAAATTAATTTTTGTTGTTGTAACCGGTGAAGCATTCAAAGGCATTTCAATCATTGTTGTAATTCCTCCAGCAGCAGCAGCTTTGGTGGCCGTGTCAAAACCTTCCCATTCTGTTCGTCCGGGTTCGTTGATGTGTACATGTGGGTCAATTATGCCGGGCATTATTATACTATCGCCAGCATCTGTTATCATGACCTCACCCCGACCTTCTCCAAAGGAGAGGGAGTTATCCCCAATGGGGATTGAATTGACCACATCAATAATTTTTCCATCGCCTATTAAAACGATTCTATCAACAAATCCATTTGGGGTTAAAACATTTTTGCTTTTAAGAGCGAGGTCAATTGACATTTATATGAATTATAATTTTTTCAAAAGTAAAATTTTAGAAATGCGTGGTTGAAATTATTTTTCACATTTTTGTTTCATGCAAGAACTTAAACTTTGGAAATTTATTCTGGAACATTTAGAACAAAACCAATCTGTTACTTTTTTATGTGTCCTTGAAAGCAAAGGTAGCAGTCCGGGGAGACAAGGTTTTAAAATGGCTGTTACAAATAATGAAATGGTCGGTTCCATCGGTGGCGGCATTATGGAACATAAGTTCGTTGAGTTGGCTAAAGAAAAACTGACGGAAAGCATCAGTGAATCATTGATCAAAAAACAATTTCATAATAAGGTTGCAGATAAAAATCAAAGCGGAATGATTTGTTCAGGTGAGCAAACAATTTTTCTACAACAAGTAAGACAGGATGAGATTGAAACTATTGAGAAAATTATTAATAGCCTTGAACAAAACCAAAATGGAACATTAAAAATTACTGCAAGTGGAATATCATTTTCAGTAACAACGGTTCAAGAAAACGATTTTGATTTTGAAGTGAAATCAGAAAACGATTTTGTATATTATGAAAAGACCGGTTACAAAAATCATCTTTATATAATTGGTGGTGGGCATTGTGCATTGGCTCTTTCTAAGCTAATGTCATCAATGGACTTTTACATCAATCTTTATGAGGAGAGAAAAAATCTGAATACATTTTCGAAAAATAAATTTGCGAAAGAATGTGTTGAGGTTGATGATTATTCTTCTTTGAAAGATCTGATTGTGTCAGGTAAAAGTACTTATGTAGTAATCATGACTTTTGGGTATCGCACAGATGATATTGCTTTACGCGCATTAATTGATAAAGAATTCAAATATCTCGGTGTGCTCGGAAGTAAAACTAAAATTGAAAAAATGTTTAATGAGTTGCATACAGAAGGAATTACGGAAGAGCAATTAAAAAAAATTCATGCACCGATTGGAATTGATATTAAAAGTGAAACGCCTGAAGAAATTGCTATAAGCATTGCTGCTGAAATAATTAAAGTAAAGAATAGTTATTGAGTTTTTCTTTTCATCATCAGCAAATAACTTATTGCAGAAACTGCGAATCCCACAAACCATGCATAATTATAAAGGTGAGCAATCCATGTATAAACTGTTCCTGCATCAATTACTTTAATTGTTGTGAGAAAGCCGGGAATGTTGGGAAGTATTCCGAGTAATAAAGCAATGATTGCAATCCCATTAAATCCATTGCCGAAAGTATATTCACCTTTTAAAGAATACAAATCATTCACTGCAAGTTTTTGTTTTCGGATGAAATAATAATCAGCAATCATAATTCCGCCAACGGGTCCGAGTAAACTTGAGTAAGCAATTAACCATGTAAAAATATATCCGCTCGGGTCTGCAATGAGTTTCCAGGGAAAAATTAAAATGCCGATGATACCCGTAATGTAACCGCCTGTTTTGAAATTTATTTTTGTTGGTGAGAGATTTGAAAAATCATTTGCCGGACTAACGATATTGGCAGCTATGTTTGTTGCAAGTGTTGAAATAGTAACTGCAATCATTGCTATGCTTACTAAAAATTTACTTTCAAATTTCCCCGCGAGCACTAATGGGTCCCAAATTGTTTGTCCGTAAATAATAAATGTGGCTGATGTTACTACAACGCCAATAAAAGAAAACAAAGTCATTGAAGGTGGGAGCCCAATTGCTTGTCCCATAATTTGTGCGCGCTGACTTTTAGCATAACGAGTAAAGTCGGGAATGTTTAACGAAAGCGTTGCCCAAAAACCAACCATGCCTGTTAAACCGGGAAAGAAAAAATTCCAGAAATCAGCGTTGGTAGCGAACTTCGAAGGTTGTGATAAAATCGGTCCCAATCCATGACCTGCATTGATTGCCCAAAATAAAAGCGCTAATGCTGCTGCAGGAAGAAAGAATGCTTTGAATACTAAAAGTTTTCTTATGCTCTCCACACCAAGATAAACCACATACATATTCAACAACCAAAACAAAAAGAAAGTAATAGCAGGTACTGTTTGTAATCCGAATGATGCAGGAAAAATTTGCGGAAGATTTTCAATGGAAGGAAACCATATTTTGAACATCAGATAAAGCGCAAATCCACCAATCCATGTTTGAATGCCAAACCAACCGCAGGCAACAATTGCGCGAAGTATTGCAGGAATGTTAGCTCCACGCACCCCAAAACTTGCCCGTGCAAAAACAGGAAACGGAATACCGTATTTCGCACCTGCATGTCCGTTTAAAATCATAGGAACAAGAACAATTGAGTTGCCAATAAAGATTGTGAGTATCGCTTCCCACCAATTCATACCGCCTTCAATCAATGAACTTGCAAGCATGTATGTGGGAATGCATAAACTCATGCTTATCCACAACGCAGCATAGTTCCATGTGTTCCATGTGCGTTTGTCCTGTGGCACAGGTGCGAGGTCTTTGCTGTAGAGTGACGATGTTGCTATTTGATTTTCATTCATGATTTTATTTTTGAATTGGAGGTCACGATTTGTGACCTCCAATTTATTTTTTGTCTTATCAACTTGAAGTTCCAAATTGGAACTTCAAGTTTTTGATTTCCGATTTTATAGAAACTCTTTAATGTGCCAAAATGGTTCCTTAAAAGTTTTCCCTATTTATGGCACAAAGCCAAACTTCCTTCTTGGTGGATTCGGTGGATTCAATAGCTTTTTAAGTGCAGAAAAAATTAAATTTATATCTGTATCATGCTTGTTAACCTTTCTCTCCATTTGTTCAAGCTTCAATAGAATATCTTTATGAGCTAATAATATCTCACGCATTTTTGTAAAAATTCTGATAATCCGAATATTGACTTCTATGGCCTGCTTACTGTTCAGAACGCTTGAGAGCATTGCTACGCCTTGCTCGGTAAATACTAATGGTAAAAATTTAGAATGTTGCCCTTTCTTTAAGGTGCCAATTTGGCTCCTTAGAGAATCATACTCTACTTTGGTTAACTCAAACATAAAATCTTCTGGGAAACGCTCAATGTTACGATTGACTTGCCGTTTGAGCTGCTTCGTTTCTACCCCATAAAGTTCAGCAAGGTCGCGATCGAGCATTACCTTCATTCCTCTCAGAAGATAAATTTTATTGATGATTATTTCGTCAGGTGTGATAAGTTGCTTTGACATTTCCAAAATATTTATTTGCTATCACTTCTATTTTCTTTTCAATTTCTTCGTATCCCTCAAAAGTTTTTTATTCTCCTCCTTTACTTTTCTTTCAATTTTTTTTATGTCCTCTTCAGCAGGGAGATTTTCAGGTTTAATTCCTCGTTTCAATAAAATTCCTCTTACCTCCGCATTATTCTTTATGTGTTCTTTTGCAACATCTCTTTCTGTTTTTACTTCTTCTTTCTTAGCATTAAAGTTGGTAATTTCCATTGCAAAATCTTTTGCTTTAATAGTTATAGTCGGTAGAAAATCCGCAAGCGGGCGGTTGTCAGGAACATTCAATTTTGTTTTCATTTGTTGAGTTGACTGCCCTCCGAAAAATGCTTCATCACCTTGACTTCTGATTCTTGCAAAACCATTATGGTCAATTCCTTTTTGAAAAATAATTGCTGATAATTCTTTTTCTGTTATGGTTAATTTTTCTCTTGCCTGTATCCGTTCCCATTCATTTAATCGCTGCTCAAGCAATTCCTGCTTTCTTGTTTGAATTGCAAAATAATTCATTGCAAAAGCAATTTCATCTTTTCGGGGGTCACCATTTTGCGCAATGAGATAACAGGCATATCTTGTTAGTATAATATCATCAATTTCACGCTGCGAACCCGAGCCTAAATCAACCATTTTGCTGACGTCAGCAAAATGGTCATCAACCCTTTGTCCTGCTGTGCTACAGGCAATCTTAGCTTTGTCAATTACTTGTAAAAAGTTGCGCCATTGGGTGTAACCAAGTAACTCTTGTAAGTCGCGTGCAAACCAAAATTCAATACCGTCTTTTTCATTAACAGTTGATTCAAAACTGCTGTGTAATCTTGTAATGATTTCTTGTTTCATAATGTTTTAGTTTGAATTATTTTGTTGTCAATATATTATTTTGTTGTCAATTTTTTTTCTAATGACTATCATATTGCTGATGTCAGCAATATGATAATTAATCTTTGAAAAAGATTTCAGTTGTCCAATAATTTGAGATTTAAATGCGGTTTATTTTAATTCTCTATTCGATTTATGGTATAAATAATTTTATGAACTGACCATTTTGCTGACGTCAGCAAAATGGTCAGTTTTTTAGTTCTTTTTTATTAATCACAATGCTCATCAGCAATAGCAATCGCTTTTGAAATAATTTCCAACCCCTCATCAATTTGTTCTTTGGTTATGCAAAGTGGAGGGGCAATAAAAATATAATTCCATCGCACGAAAGTGTACATGCCTAACTCCTTAATTTTTGCAGCTACTTTATTCATCACTTCCATTTCATTTGGCTTTGCATTGAAAGGAGCCATTGGTTCTTTTGTTATTCTGTTCTTCACTAATTCAATGCAGCCCAATAAGCCTGTGGTGCGAAAATCACCGATGCTTTTGTGTTTTGTTTTTAACACTTCAACTTGCTGTTCCACATATTTTCCCATTGCAGCCGCATTCTCAATCATGTTTTCGTCTTCGTAAATTTTCAAGACTTCAACTCCTGCTGCGCAACTTACCGGATGAGCTGAATAAGTCAACCCAATCATCATCGGTATATCATTAAAGTGATGAGCGATTTTATCTGATACAATCAAAGCGCCTAAAGGAAGGTATCCAGCAGTAATTCCCTTTGCAGTTGCAATCATATCAGGAACTATTCCATGCACATCAACACCAAACCATTTACCCGTGCGACCGAAACCACTCATCACTTCATCTGCAATTAAAAGTATATTATACTTATCGCAAAGCGCTCTAACTTTTTTCAAATAATCAGGTGGATATTTTATACAGCCTGACGAACCGCTTTCGCCTTCCATTAATATAGCAGCAATGTTATCTGGTCCTTCAAATTGAATAACTCTTTCAATATGACCAACACATTCTCGACTGCATGATGTAATTTCTTTTCCCCACGGGCAACGGTAGCAATATGGGTCTTCAACATGCACTACATTGGGCATCTGCTGTGAGTCGGATGCAAGTTTGCGCGGGTCACCACCGGCAGTCATTGCTCCATAAGAGGCTCCGTGAAAAGCACGATAGCGCGCAATGATTTTATGCTTGCCTGTATAAAGTCTTGCCAACTTTATCGCATTATCAATAGCGCTTGCACCACAAACAGTGAATAATGTTTTGGTCAAATTACCCGGAGAAATCTCCGCTAATTTTTTTCCCAGTGCGCCACGAGCTTCTGTAACACAGCTTGGAGTTACATAACTTATCTGCTGCATCTGTTCAACAACAGCCTTTGTTACACGCTGATTGCCGTGACCGATATTCACATTCATCAATCCTGATGAAAAATCTATGTAGCGATTTCCATCATAATCATACAAGTAAACTCCTTCACCGTATTTAATTGCAAGTGGCGAAATTCCCTTTTGTTTACTCCACGAGAATAAAGTATAGTCAAGATTGTCTTTTAAAATCTTCTCTTTTTTGGAGATAATTGATTCTGTTTCCATAAATAATTTTATTAATTGGATTTATTATGTTGTGATTAAAATGCTTTTTAAATTTTATTACTGATTTATCAATCCAGCCATCTTATCCAGGTTCTTTGATCAACATATTCAACTTTATTTATTTCACAAATATTCATGGTATGCCCAGTTCCACCAGTCCTGGGATTTTTCAAATCATCATAAAAAAAAGCGAAGTTGGCAGGCTTAATATCGCTGGTTCCTGTTACTTTAATCGTGTCGCGAATAATGTAGGCGGCTTTAATTGTAAGATGATTTTTATTGCCTGCAACAAACTCGTCAATAAATTTTCCTGTACTTTTGTTTGACTTCGATTGGTAAATCACCTCTGGCTCCTGCAATAAATTTATCTCATCAAGAGGATATGTTTTATATGCTTTATTATTTTTCTTCCGGTGATCTGAATATGGTGTGATTACTTCAAGCCGCTGTGCATTAATTTTTATAACACCCGAAGAAAAATAAAAATCAGAACCATCAGCATTGCCACTTCTGAATATGATATTTTTTGTTTTGCTCGTCAAAACCTCTCCAAGCTGAATAAGTTTATCAATGTCTGCCTCATCAACCTGGCGCTTTCCTTCCAACAAAACTACAGAACCAATAAAATCAAATTTATTTATAAATTCTTGAAGAGTCATATTTGCGCTGTCAATTTTTTCGTATAATCAAGATTAGCTCATCCAATTAGTTTTTCCTTCAGGATTCCATTTCACAGTTGTCTTTTTCAATTTCGTCCAAAATTCAATTGAACTTTTTCCTGTGATGTCACACACTCCGAATTTACTTTCATTCCATCCTCCAAATGAAAATGGTTCGCGTGGAACAGGAACTCCAACGTTAACGCCTATCATACCTGCACTTGCACGCTCCATTACTTGTCTTGCAATTGCTCCGCTTTGTGTAAATACAGATGCAGCGTTTCCATAATTAGAATTATTTTCAATCGTAATTGCTTCGTCCAAATCTTTTGCACGAATGATTGCAAGCACAGGACCGAACACTTCCTCTTTTGCAATTGCCATATCAGGAGTTACATAATCAATAACAGTTGGTCCTACATAAAAACCATCTTCGTTTCCTTCAACTTGAAAATTTCTACCGTCCACTAAAACTTTTGCTCCTGCTTTTTCCGCTTCAGTGATGTAACGTTCAATTCTTTCTTTTGCTTCTTTAGAAATTACTGAACCTAAATTTTTCCCGGGAATAATTTTTTTTGCTTCATCACAAATTTTATCAATGATAGCATCAATCGGCCCAACTGCTACCATAGCACTTGCAGCCATACATCGCTGACCCGCACAACCACTCATGCTTGCAGTAACATTTGATGCAGTCATATCAGGATGTGCATCGGGCATTACGATTAAATGATTTTTCGCTCCGCCTAATGCAACGCATCTTTTCAGATTTGATGTGGAACGTTTGTAAACAATCTTCGCAACTTTTGTTGAGCCAACAAATGAAACTGCCTGTATATCCGGATGATCACAAATAGCTTCAACAATTTCTTTATCACCATTTACAATATTGAAAACACCATCGGGCAAACCGGCTTCTTTTAAAAGTTCTGCAATGCGATTGGATGAAATAGGAACTTGCTCAGAAGGTTTTAATATGAAACAATTTCCAAGAGCAATTGCATTTGGTATTGTCCAATGCGGAACCATGTTTGGAAAATTAA
>JBDTRM010000123.1:0-4694 GCA_039931675.1 Bacteroidia bacterium
CGCGTCAAATAAGGGCTGTAGCCGAGCAGGGTCACCAAGTTTAGTGAAGTCAGGAAAATGGTCGCGATTGTTTTCAAAAAGTGGTGATAGAATTATTCAATTGCTACGAATGAAATCCCTACTAACAATTAACAGGTTTCCTAAGGAATGAAGGCTCGCGCAAATCCTCGTTGTTCCTATACATTTGTCTGACACCCGAAAAAGGTGTCTGACAAAAAAGCGATTGCGAATTTAATTCGGCATCTGCCTGACTATCGAACTGTCCTGTTGATTCCGATCCGATGTGTCGGGACGGAAGAAACATCTTTCTTCAAATGAAGTGCATGCTACCTTTGCAGAAAGTTCCTTCCCCGAAACTTCGGGGTCAGGATTAAATTGACACCGGAAATGCCAAAAACAAAATCCTGAAATCCAATAATCCTATAAATCTTAGTTCAAACATTTTCTTCTACTTTCGCACTCAAATATTTGATATATGATAACCGCTGTTGATTACAAACAACTTATTAGAAACACATCCGTATCAAAAGATTTAAAACTAATTGCTGATAAAGTATTGGCTGGTGAACGAATCACCTTTGATGAAGGTGTAAAATTATTTTACGAAGGGCAGCTTGGCTTTCTCGGTTCGCTTGCCAATTATGTGCGCGAAAAAAAGAATGGTAATAACGTTTACTTTAACCGTAACTTTCATATTGAGCCAACTAATGTTTGCGTATTTGCATGTAAGTTTTGTGCGTACTCCCGCCTCTATAAAAACCGCGAAGAAGGCTGGGAGCTTAGCGCAGAAGATATTTTAAATAAAGTAAGAGCGTATGATGGCAAGTATGTTACCGAAGTGCATATTGTAGGAGGAGTACACCCTAAAATGGATGTACACTTTTTTGCAGATGTTTTAAAAAGCATCAAAGCGCATCGTCCTGATTTGCATATAAAGGGATTTACTTCTGTTGAGTTGGATTATATGTTTCGCAAAGCAAAGATGACTACTGAAGAAGGTTTAAAATATTTGCAGGAAGCAGGTTTGCAATCATTACCAGGTGGTGGTGCAGAAATTTTTGATGAAACAATAAGACAGGAAATAGCAGGTGATAAATGCAGCAGCGACCAATGGTTAATGATTCATCGTACAGCACACCAATTAGGAATGCACAGCAATGCAACCATGCTTTACGGTCACATCGAAAAGTATGAGCATCGCATTGACCATATAAATCGCCTTCGAAATTTGCAGGACGAAACAGGAGGCTTCAACACATTTATTCCGTTGAAATTTCGCAATAAGGATAATGACATGAGCTATATTACCGAAAGCACCACCGTTGAAGATTTAAAAAACTATGCAATTAGCCGCATTTACTTGGATAATTTCAATCATGTAAAAGCTTACTGGCCGATGATAGGCCGCAATACTGCGCAAATGAGCTTAGCCTATGGTGTGGATGATATTGACGGAACAATTGATGACTCCACAAAAATTTATTCCATGGCGGGTTCAGAAGAACAAAACCCTGCATTGAGCACAGAACAATTAGTTGGTTTAATTAAAGATGTTGGTCGCACGCCAATTGAAAGGGATACACTTTACAATGTGATTAAAGATTACGGTAATAGTGAAGGTGAAAGTGAAAGTGAAAGTGAAGGGGTGTTGAAATCTGTAAAACATCTGAATTGAAAAATGATGAATGTTCAAGTAAATCACCCCTTCAAAATTCATTATTTATCATTCAACATTCAATATTCTTTTCCTATTCTTGCACCCTCAAAAAAATGACTCCGTAGCTCAGTTGGTAGAGCAGCTGACTCTTAATCATCGGGTCGAGAGTTCGAATCTCTCCGGGGTCACATAAAAAATTGAAAATTTCAGGATTATTTATTTTAATTAAAAAAGCCCGGCTGCTTTATGCCGGGCTTCAGAAAATTTATGCCACCTTTATTTCTTTTTTCAAAGAAACTTTTGTTTCCTCTTTCTTTGGAAGTGTAAGCTTGAGAATTCCATTTTCATACTTCGCATCTAACTTGTCGAAATTAGAATTTTGCGGAAGGTTGAACGTGCGCGAGAAGGTATTATAAAAATACTCTTTTCTTGTAAAGCGTTCGTTTTCTTCGCTCCTTTCTTCTCTCTTTTCAGCGCTGATGGTCAGCATATCGTCTTCAACATTAACTTTAAAATCATTCTTGTTAAAGCCGGGAGCAGCTACTTCAATAAAAAATTGTTTGCCATTCTCTTTAATGTTTACTGCTGGCATTGTTTGCTCAAATTCCCCTTCTAACCAGGTCGGGTTAAAAAACCTGTCTGGCTTAAAGAAATCGGAAAATACTGTGGGGAACAGGTTTCCTTTGTTCATTGTTTTTGTGAGTGACATCGTTTTAAAATTTAATTGTTAAATGTTAACTTGTAATTTGAGGCAAAGCTAAACTGATAAACCGCGGTGGGCAATGACGGTTATCATCAGCATGTATGATTCTTATCAGTCAATTTTTTTAATGGATAAATTCTTCAAATAAAAATCTATAAGAAAGTTGATCTTTATTGGTTACTTTTTTCTTTTCAATACCCAGTATAATCCCTTTACATTGGCTTCCCAGGTGGGCAATGCAATTACGATTAAAGTTTCCTCAATCAATTCTATACCGGTTACAAAAGCTGCTGCATAAAACAGGAAATAAAATGGTTGAGGCAAAAGAAACATCTGGATAAAAAACAGACCTTGCAATATGGCTGCTGTTTTTGCGAGGTAGGTGTGAAAGCTTGTTATTTTGCGATAACGCACAATTGCAAAAATGTTTTGAACAATAAATAATGCGAAGAGTATTATCAGCGCAATTAATTCCTCACGGAAAAATTCTCTTTTAAATACGATCAGACCTACAAAAGCAGCCAGCACTGTTAGATCATCACCAATAGAATCCAATCGTGAACCGAGTATGCTTGTTACTTTATATTTTCTTGCAAGATAACCGTCAATAAAATCAGTGAAAAAACTTACAGCAAGCAGCCACTTGAAAAGTTCAATCTTTCCTGTGAATATTAAAACGAATAATAAAGGAGCGGCAGCAATCCGGTAAATGGTAATTCCATTGATAATATTATTACTCAGCTTACTCATTTACTTACTACGTTCAGGAGGAATAACCTGCGGAGGTTCAACCGGTGTTATAGGATTTGTTTGAGGTATTGGAATAACCTCAGGTGTTGATGGAGTGGCTGGAGCAGTACCTGGTTCGCGTGGAGTTACCGGTCGTTCATGAGGAATCGGATCCACCTCTCTTTGCTTTGAGTCATTTACAAATGAACTGTTTTGAATAACAATTTCATTTATGCCTTTATTTTCCATGACAATATTTATTTCGTTTTTAAATTTCTGATTGTAAGAACCATCATACATGAATTTAATTTTACAAAACAAATGTAAGTAAATGCGAAGTTATTACTTATGCCGAGGATCACATTTTATAAGGAATTATTTATTGTTCAATCACAATATACTCGGCAGAAGCACCAAGCTTAAGAAGCAGCGTATTGATGTTTTTCACAAAATCATCGGGACCGCAGATGTAAAAATGCTGGTTGAAATCTATAATCGTATCAATAAGAAAATCGCGGTCAATCCTTCGATCAATAAAACCGATAACATTTTGACGGGTAAAAACTTTGATAAAATTATTTCCAAGCATTGATTGCAATTCTTCTTCCATCATTACATCATCGGCAGTTTTGTTTGAATAAATGAGCGTGTTACCCTTGATCCTTTTGTTTTTGTATAGATTTCGAAATATGGAAATAAACGGAGTAATGCCCGAACCTGCTGCAATAAAAACGCCCTCGCTTTTATATTGTATTACACCAAAAATATCATGCAGGATTAATTCATCATCAGCGTTGATGCTGTCAAGCTTATTAGTAACACCATTATGCTTCAGATAAATCTTGATCATAAATTCAAGGTAATTATCCTCAGGCAAGCTTGTAAATGTAAAGGGGCGTAACTGATCTTTCCACTCAGGTAAGTTAATGGAGATATTTATTGACTGTCCGGGAATAAAATCACAGCCCGGTGGTTTTTCTAAAACAAAACGTTTTACATCATGCGTTATGTAACTTGTTTCAAGAACTTTTACTATAACTGGTTCAATCATATATTTTCATTTTCTTTTTTAAAATTTATTCAGAACAATTCTTTTTTTCATCGCAAAGATTTTATTCACTAAATTAGTTAAACTGTAACAATCTTTTTTGTTCAAAGAAAATATTCATAAGCAAGAGCAACCTTAGTAGAAAAATTACCGCCACGGGTTTTACTCCCGACCAATCGCGCTTAGGCGGGACGGCTAGTAAAAAAACGCTTCATAACTTATACCCTATATGTAGTTATTCAGCGTTGGCTTAATTTATATTTGTCCATCAAATATAACAAAGTGAATTACATAACTTGAACAGGATAACCAAAGACCGTTTGCTTGCAGCACGCACAGGTGAGGACACCTGTAGTAGCTTTGGAAGAACGGGCGGATATTTCCGCGATGCTATTGGATTTTTTTATACAGCACCTTGTGTTTACATTTGTTCTAAATCAAGGCAATATGAAAAAAATAATATTCACCGTCATCGCCACACTATCGGTAATTGCTCTCGCTTTCTTTATTTATATTGAATCGGGTTCGTACGATATAAGCCAAATTACACCTCATAA
>JBDTRM010000124.1:0-2804 GCA_039931675.1 Bacteroidia bacterium
TTCACATACAAATGGCCATTGCCGAGCAAAAGAAAAACACCCCTTCGCTCGAACTGCTCGAAGTGTGGCATCATCAAATAATTGAAGCCCGCATTTACAAAGCCGAAAACAAAATACCCGATGCACAAAACGAAATTGAATTAGCTATTGCCGATATTGAAACATTTGTTGCTAAAACCGAACAACGCCAGGAAGTTTTTAATGAAACAAAGCAACCTGTTCAGCAGTCGAACTCAAAAGAGCAAAAACAAAAGGATACTGATAATCAACTTTCTTTATTTTAGCATTGCGAGGTTAGTAGCCATTTTTTCCAAATGATATAATGTATAAATATCATGCTATTTTCTAATCCTGTTCATACAATTAATTATTTTGCTTTTCAAAAATATCAATATCCGGTTTTGATTCATCGGCTAATTTGATCTTACCACGATTCGATCTTACTGTTCTATCAAAAATTGATATTCTTTTATCAAAAAGAAACCTGAAAAAAAGTTTAGTCCATGAGGTATGTGAGTGTAATGAGTCATAATAGGATGGTGCTGTCTTTTTTACACTCGGTAGTTTATTCCATGGAACAGAAGGAAAATCGTGGTGCTCATTATGATAACCCACGTTAAAAGCTAAGAAATTCAGGATACCATAATAACTATACGTTTCCTGGTTCTCATCTAAAGTCAGGTAATGTTCCTGTATCCATCGTGCTCCAAGCGGATGTAATCCAACTGAAAAGAAAAAGCTTGCAAGCAGGAAAAAAAATGAATTCCAGCCGAAGAAAAATATGATGGCTACATCAAAAACCAACTGCATGGTCCAGTTTAAAATTACCCATCCATCTATCGGTTTAATTTCTTTCAGGCGAAAGGTTCTTGCAAGCTGAAAAAACGGATAGAATAATAACCAGATTATTTTTCCGAAAGTTGAATTGTTAATCAGTCGTGCTTCGCGGTAATCAGGCAGATCGCCATCCAATTCATGAATACCCTGGAATGCATGATGCTTGATATGATAACGCGAAAACATGACACTGCTTGGAAGTGTATGAGGCAGGTTAGCTACTATGCCTGCAAACATATTGGCGCCTTTTCTTTTAAACAGCAAATTATGCGTGCATTCATGAATCATCACAAACAGTGAATGATTAAAAAATGCACCAACAAAATATGCCGTTAGCAGCACTACCCACCATGCACTGTTTCTGACCAGGTATGAAATGAATATCATACTTACTACCATTCCTATTAGTGCAAGAACTGTGAATGGATTTTTACCTATCAGTGTTCTTATTTCTGGGTGTTCGGCAATAATTTTTTTTGTGCGTTCGCGATGAGGCTCCTGTTTAATTGACTGATGGAAATTCATTTTTAATTGTAATGATTTTGTAAAAGCTTAAGTGCTTTCCGATAAAACAAAAATATAAATAAGTTATATTGTAGCAATGCTATTGAATCTAGTTAAAGGAAATATGCCATATATGCTATTGCTGGCTATCGGTTACAATCAGCAAAGCCGTGCAGGCAGGGATTCAGAGGCGAAGATTTAATTTATGCCGAAGCCGAATATCGTTTTCCTAGATCACCCTGCTCAAAAGTTTTAGGCGGAGTAATATTTGCCAATATAACAACTACGAGTAGCCGCACTACCGATATTAATTTGTTTCAATATGTAAAACCTGCAGCAGGCGTTGGTTTACGTATTATGATTGATAAACAAAGCCGAACTAATTTCCAGGTTGATTTTGCAGTTGGTGAAAGATCAACAGGATTTTATTTTGGAGCAACAGAAACTTTTTGATTATGAGGAGGAACCTCAAACCGATTTTCAATATTTGCACCGTAAAACATAATTCATAATTTCGCCCGCGTTAAAAAAAGTAAATCACTTTCACAGATGAGAAAATTTATGGAAACTTATTTTGGTCATAGCGGCACAAGCGTTTTGGCTATGTTATGGATTATATTAGCCCTGTCTTTTATTTTTTACATCATCAGGTGTACTATTTAAATTAAGAGGCAAGAAGGCAAGAGGCGATTTGCTAAAGGCTAAAGGCAAAGGCCAAAAGCTAAAAGACGTACAACATAAAAAAGACCTGTTCAAAATATGAGCAGGTCTTTTTTATTGAGGGTAATCAGTTACAAGAGTTTCATTTCAAACACCAAACTGTCGCAGGTGATGATCGAGATGTTTCCATTGCAAAATGTCCCATTCTTCGGCAGTCATTTTGCCAAAAAATGGATGTGCTTCTTTTGTAATCCCTGATGAACCTGCCTTTGTAAAACTGTTTATTGAATCAATCAGGTTTTCTTTTTCTGCCTTAAAAACTCTTTCGTCCTTTCTGACAAATTCGGGTGCGGTTGGTAAATTTTTCTTGAATGGTTCTGGTTTCATCAATTGTTTCTTAGCTATTCTGCCAAATAAGATTCCAATCAGACCGCGCTTCAGTTTTAATTTATCAGTTGCAATATGCAAAGGCGCTTGTGCATGAGCAAGCATTTGTGATACATTCATTTTTCCCCACTGTGCTTTTGTTTCGGGAGTGAGACGATTTATACGGTCTATAATTTCTTTTGTATCGCTTTGATTAAATAAACTTTTCATTTTTAGTATTATAATTTTTCAAAATTTATAAGGAAGATATTTTTTCCGCAAAAAATAATGTCATCCCTTCGGGATTACTGCTAATGGGCTGACCTGATTTATTATAATAATGTCAACCCTTCGGGTTTTAAGGTAACCCGTAATTTAATTTAAACATTCACATTCATCTTAAAACCTTTACCATGTATATTCATAATATCAATGCG
>JBDTRM010000125.1:0-43000 GCA_039931675.1 Bacteroidia bacterium
ACAACGTGCTGTCAAACCAGGGTTGACGCGAAGCGTTTTCAAAAAAAGTTTTCAATGCATAATCTGCGTAACCAATACTTTCATGAATTGGCAAAGTTCCTTTCGGGAATTTGTTTTTATACTGGGGAGGAATTGAATAGGGATGATGTGATGAAAGTGAAAAAATTGCCGTGTGAAATGGTTGCTTCATAGCATTTATTTTACTTACAAAAAATCTATAAAATGGTTCATCGTAAACTCCCCAGTTTCCATCATAATCACCTTTTCCATATTCATTGCGACCATAATATTTGTCATATCCCGCTGCAGCGGTAAAGTTATCAAAGCCCATGGTGCCATTATTCCCTCCATGAAAAAATGCTGTGCTGTAACCTTTCTTCTTCAGCAAACCTGCAAAAGAATTTATTTTATTACCATCATAAACTGAAGTGATAAACGGTTCATTCATCAGGTTAGGAATAGAAGCTAATACTGCCGGGATACCTTCAATGGAACGTTTTGAGTTTGCAAACGAATATTCAAATGTAAGACTCTTGCCAATCAGTGAATCAAGAAAAGGTGTGTAGCCTTTGTATTTATTATATGCACCAAAATATTCCTTCCCAAAACTTTCTAAAATAATCAGTACAACATTCAAATTTCGAAATGGTTCAGTTGAATGGTATTGATGAACAGGGTTGAAAATTTTATCAGACTCCGCATCAGTGAAAAAGTGTTTTTCTTCTACACCACTTTTATCATACGTTTTAATAATTGTAAAAGTGGTGTTCAAAATTAACGGAGCATTTTGTGGTGATGAGTATTCCGCAGCCGTTATTATTCGCAAAGGTTTGTATTGAATGCCACCTCTGAAAGCAGTTAAAACCAACGCTGACATGGGGATTATCATTGCCCACCCGATTAGTTTTTCTTTTGGAGAAGTTTCAATTGGTTTGATTTTTATTTTCCTGTAAAAGAAAATCATCATGGTAATGATTATGAAAGCGAGCACAGGAACATGCCAGAAGTCTGCTGCCATTGCACCAATATTGTTGCCGGTATCTTCACCAAGCATCAGCACATTTAGTAAATCTGCTCCGCTGCGTTTTAGTATAAAATTGAAGTAGGCAAAATCAACACAGTTAAAAATTATTGCTATTCCATTTAAAACATAAAATAAAAATGAAAGAATGTTTTGATACCATTTCGCGTAAAAAGCTTTCAACGGAAACAAATGCATTATAATAAAAAGTATATTGGTGATGGTAATAGCAACTAAATCAAACCGCAATCCTGCAATAAAAACTACTAATGCATCAATTTCTTTTAAATCAAAATAGGAGTGATTGAAAATATAAAACAGTAATCGCAGCAATGAATAAATTGCAAGCAAAAGCAATAAGCGTTTTAATAAAATGGTGTATTGATTTTTGATGCCTTTCACAAATAGCGCCTAAGATTTTTAATTAAGCCCGCAAAACTCTAAAAAGAAATTACTTCTTCTATATTTGCGCTCCGTTTTTAAAAAGTTAAACACAACAAACAAAAATGAACATTACTTTTCCCGATGGCAACATTCGTACGTATGCCGATGGAACTACTGCATTAGAAATAGCAAAATCAATTTCAGAGGGACTTGCACGCAATGTGCTTGCTGCCAAAGTGAATGGCGAAGTGCGCGATTTAACGCGACCCATTAACGAAGATTCTAAGCTCGAACTTTTAACATGGGATAATACCGAAGCAAAATCAACACTTTGGCATTCGTCAGCGCATTTAATGGCTGAGGCTATTGAATTTTATTATCCGGGAACAAAGTTCGGTATCGGCCCTCCTATTGAAACAGGCTTTTATTATGATGTGGATATGGGTGATAAAACTTTCACTCCTGATGATTTTAAAAAGGTTGAAGATAAGATGCTCGAGCTTGCACGTCTTGGAAACACTTACCAGCGCAAGGAAGTAGGCAAGAATGATGCAATAAAATATTTCACTGCAAAAGGTGATGAGTATAAATTAGATTTGATTAAAGATCTGGCTGACGGTACAATTACTTTTTATACGCAAGGTAACTTTACTGATTTATGCCGCGGTCCGCATATTCCAGATACTTCGCCAATAAAGGCTGCAAAGTTGATGAGTATCGCAGGAGCATATTGGCGTGGTGATGAAAAAGGAAAACAGTTGACCCGAATTTATGCTGTAACTTTTCCAAAGCAAAAAGAACTCACTGAGTATTTGCATTTACTTGAAGAAGCAAAGAAACGCGACCATCGCAAGTTGGGCAAGGAGTTAGAATTATTTGCTTTCAGCGAAAAAGTTGGAATGGGATTACCGTTGTGGTTACCAAAAGGTGCCGCTTTGCGCGAAAGGCTTCGTGTCTTTTTAGAAAAGCTGCAAATGAAAGCAGGTTACACACCGGTAGCTACTCCGCACATTGGCCATAAAGAATTGTATGTAACATCAGGTCACTATGAAAAGTATGGTAAGGATTCTTTCCAGCCAATAAAAACGCCTAACGAAGGCGAGGAGTTTTTCTTAAAGCCAATGAATTGCCCGCACCATTGCGAAATTTATAAAACCAAACCACGCAGCTATAAAGATTTGCCTTTAAGATTCTCAGAGTTCGGAACGGTTTACCGTTATGAGCAAAGTGGCGAACTGCATGGATTGACGCGCGTTCGTGGATTTACGCAAGATGATGCGCATCTATTCTGCCGCCCCGACCAGGTTAAGGAAGAGTTTTGCAAGGTGATTGATATTGTGTTGTATGTATTTAAGGCTTTGGGATTCGATGATTACACAGCGCAAATTTCATTGCGCGATCCAGAAAACAAAGAGAAATATATAGGCACGGACGAAAACTGGGAAAAGGCAGAACGTGCAATTGTGGAAGCAGCTGCAGAGCGAGGTTTAAAAACAACAACCGTATTAGGTGAAGCCGCTTTCTACGGCCCCAAGCTTGACTTTATGGTGAAAGATGCACTAAAACGCAGTTGGCAATTAGGAACCATTCAAGTGGATTACAACTTACCAATACGATTTGAATTGGAATATACAGGCAGTGATAATCATAAACATTGCCCTGTGATGATTCACCGCGCTCCATTTGGTTCTTTGGAACGCTTCATTGCTGTGCTTATTGAGCATTGTGCAGGTAACTTCCCGCTGTGGCTGGCGCCAGACCAGGTTTCTGTGATGCCATTGAGCGAGAAATACAACGAATACGGAAATAAAGTTTTGGAAAATCTCAATAATTACGATATTCGCGGACTTTTTGACGACCGGGACGAGAAAATAGGAAAGAAAATACGCGATGCAGAGATGAAAAAGATTCCTTTCATGCTCATTGTGGGAGAGAAAGAAGCAGCCGAAAACAAGGTTTCAATACGCAAACACGGGCACGGAGATTTAGGAAGTTTTACAATTGAAGAAACTGTAAAACTGATGCAGGATGAAATCGCTAAGGATTTGAATAGCGTGGCGATGTAAAAGCAAAAGGCAAAAAATTAGTTTATTAATTATTCAATAATACAAAGGAGGAACGCATAGCAACGAGCAAACCAGGTGGATATAAGCCACCCTACAAACCACCATTTAAGCCAGGAGGCAGCACAGGGCCCAAGCGTCCGTACAACCCTAATTTTCGTAGGGGTGGACCGCGCAGGCAGAATGAACACAATATCAATGGAGATATTGAAGCGGCTGAAGTGCGTTTGGTTGGTGAGAATGTGGAGGTTGGAGTTTTTTCATTAGCTGATGCTATGAAACAGGCAGATGCGCAAGGATTGGATTTGGTTGAAATTTCGCCAAATGCAGAGCCACCTGTTTGCCGAATAGTTGACTATCAAAAGTTTTTATACGACAAGAAGAAGAAGGAAAGAGAAGCCAAACAGAATTCGCATAAACAGTTAGTTAAAGAAATTCGTTTCGGACCTAATACGGATGAACACGATTTCCAGTTTAAAGTGAAACATGCTAAGAACTTCCTTGAAGAAGGTGATAAAGTAAAAGCTTACGTTCATTTTAAAGGTCGTTCCATAGCTTACAAAGAAAGAGGTGAAATTATCCTATTAAAGTTTGCACAGGAGTTAGCAGAATACGGTAAGGTGGAGTTGCTGCCGAAGTTAGAAGGAAACAGGATGTTTTTAAACCTGGCTCCGCTGCCGAAGAAATCGAAGTAAACAAAAGGCAATTGGCAAGAGGCAATTGGCACATAAATAATTTAAAATTCAAAATTTATAATTCATAATTCAAAGAGACAATGCCAAAAATGAAATCCAACTCCAGTGCAAAAAAGCGTTTCACGCTCACGGGAACAGGAAAAATAAAAAGAAAACATGCTTTTAAAAGTCACATTTTAACTAAGAAGACTACTAAGCAAAAACGCAATCTTACGCACACAGGAACAGTTAGCGAAGCTGACCATGACAGAGTAGCAAGAATGCTTTCGAAGTAAATGATTGGGGAAATATGGAAATAAGACTAATAAATAAAAACGGATTAGAACTATAAACCGGAAACCCTCAACAGTAAATTAAATTATTCACCAGACAAAGAGCTTTAAGATTCCGATAAGGAGCGCTCCAGTCAAAACAAATTAAAAGATGCCAAGATCAGTAAACGCAGTAGCCAGCAGGGCTAAAAGAAAAAAGACATTAAAATTGGCTAAAGGTTATTTCGGTTCGCGGGGTAACGTTTGGACAGTTGCAAAAAACACGGTTGAAAAAGGTTTGCAGTATGCTTACCGCGACCGCAGAGTTAAAAAACGCACTTTTCGTGCTTTGTGGATTGTCCGTATCAATGCAGCAGCACGCGAGCATGGCTTGAGCTACTCTCAATTTATGGGAAAGCTTACCAAATCGGATGTTTCGCTTAACCGCAAAGTATTAGCCGATTTGGCAATGAATAATCCCGCAGCTTTTGAGGCGGTGATTAATTCGGTGAAGTAAACAGTTTACTGTTTATCGTTTCCGGTTGGAAACAAACCTTATAGGTTTTAAAAACCTATAAGGTTTTTTTGTGGTTAAAACCCGCAAGGTTTTTTAAAACCTTGCGGGTTTGGGACAAAGCAGGTAAAAATGGTTTTTGAATCCTGGCATATTGTTGCGCTTCGCATCCGATGCAAAACAAAAATACTGTAACAAAAATATTTCGAGTTTTCAATTGGTAATATGCTTATCTCTGAATAATCAAGTTAAAATAAAACGGATTCTATTTCCAACATCTTGCTTCCACACCATTGCCGCCTTTCCACACTTTAATATTTTTTGCGCCAAGCGATTTTAGTTTTTCTTCAATTTGTTTTACGCTGCGCAAATGCTTGTAGTAATCGGTTAACCCATCATAAGTATCTAACCTTGTTGATTCAAAATGAAAATCATAATCCATATCAGGAAATGTTTTGATGTAAACGTAACATGGTGATATACGATTGAGTAATATGGTCATCAATTTTGAATTCCTGTACTTCCAATGTATTGGAAAGAAAAACCGCACCAAACGTTCTACAACTTTTTTTGAGCGTTCCGGTTTCATTCTGCGCAAAATTGAACGATAAAGTAATATTGGTTTGAGATAATACATCCAATCAAAAGTGTAATGATCAATTACCAATATGCCACCGGGTTTTACCATTTGCCACAAAGCATCAATTGTTTTTTCGGGGTCAGGTGTATGTTGTATCACACCAAGACACATCACTATCTCAAAACTTTCTTTAGCAAATGGCAGCGCATATACATTGGCTTGTGCAACTATATAATTGGACGCATTGCCAACATTTTCCTTATTCACTTCTACTGCAATACTCAGGTCAACTGAATGTACATAAGCACCACCTCTCACTAAATGTTCAGTAAAACGACCTGCACCGCAACCTACTTCGAGCAAGGATTTATTTTTTAAATCGTCAACCTTGCAACCCAGGCATCGCTCCAATCTTTGTAATGAGATGTTGCCTTTATTATAACTGTCTAACTGAATTTTGGCAAACGATTTCCATTGCAAACCAAAAGCTTTGGCATAATTATCTGATTCAACAAAACGGGGAATTCCATCAATTACAGGAAATTTTTCTCCTGCATCATTTATCAGAAAGTTATTTTCTTCCCGCAATGCTTTTCCCGTAACAGGTGATATAAAAGGTTGAATCATAAAATAAATCTACAAAATTAAAAAGCCCTGAAGGGGCGATATATCTGAACATGGGGTAACGCCCCATGCTAATCTCCGTCTTCTGTCTCTACATCAGCCCTGAAAGGGCGGAATATCCTAACATGGGATATCGCCCCATGTTAAGCGACTTCATCTCTCTCTACATCAGCCCTGAAAGGGCGGCATATCCTTCCATAGGGTGAAGCCCTATGTCATTAATCCCACACATATCTTTCATCATAATCCACTTTATACTTTTTCAGAAAAGCCCTGTACTCATCCTGAAAATTTTTTTTGCGATGATGCTCCTTCTGATTCGCTATGTATCCAATCACTATATCCACCTCTGCCGGATTTACTGAGAATGCACCATAGCCATCCTGCCAGTAAAAATTTCTTAAGCTATCATCCTTAGTTTTAAACCATTTTGAAGAGTGTGATTTTACTTCTTCCAATAATTTCATCAGCGCTATTTTTTTCGAAAGCATACAAAGTATGTGAATATGATCGGTATATCCGCCAACTTTTATCGGAGTGCATTCCATTTCATTACATACACCACCTATATAAGCATGTAATTCCTGTTCGAATGGTTCATGTATGAGAGGTTGACGATACTTGGTGCTGAATACGATATGTAAGTAATTTTTTACGAGTGATTGTCCCATGGTGTGTGCTTCTGTGATACGAAGGGCTGCACCCTTCGGTAAGATATATCGCCCTTTCAGGGCTTGTTTGTCTGTTTGCGTAATACGAAGGGCTGCACCCTTCATTCGGGTATGTCGCCCTTTCAGGGCTTGTTTGTCTGTGTGCGTAATGCGAAGGGCTGCACCCTTCGGTAGGATATATCGCCCCTTCAGGGCTTTTATGTATTTGTCGCTCATTGAAGCGGGGGCGAAAATATTTATTAGTTTCAATTATTTAGCTTTGGCACCATTCATTTTAAAATTCTATGTGCGGATTAGCCGGATTTGTTGATTTTAATTGCAACACAAAATCAGAAACGCTTACTTCAATGACCGATTGCATCACCCACCGCGGTCCTGATGACAGCGGACATGAATATGTGCAGGCCAATGATTTTACTTTGGGATTAGGTTTCAGGCGCTTGTCTATTATTGAATTGACTGCACTTGGCCATCAGCCTATGAATACAGATGACGGAAATTACACGCTCATCTTTAATGGTGAAATTTATAATTACAAAGAGGTTCGAAAAGTTTTACAAGATGCAGGAATAAGATTCAAATCAAATTCCGATTCGGAAGTTATCCTGCAATCGTATATCAAATGGGGGCGCGAATGTGTACAACGTTTCATCGGCATGTTTGCTTTTGTAATTTACGATAAGCCAAAACAGCAATTACTTGCCTGCCGCGACAGGGCAGGAGTGAAACCGTTTTTATATTACTGGAATGAAAATTTATTTTTATTTGGAAGTGAATTAAAATCATTTCATCAACATCACCAGTTTAAGAAACAGATCAGCAATGATGCATTGGCATTGTATTTTCAGCATGGTTATATTCCTGCACCGCATTGTGTTTTTCAAAATGCATATAAGTTAACACCTGGTCATTGGTTGATTGTTGATTTAAAGAAAAAGGAAATCAAGACTGAAAAATATTGGGACGTAACCAATGCATATAATCAACAGAAATTAAAAATTGATTATGTAGATGCAGTAACTGAAACTGAAAAACTATTGCGCTCTGCATTTGAATACCGCATGGTGGCTGATGTTCCCGTTGGTGTGTTTTTAAGCGGAGGTTATGATAGTTCGTTGGTTACAGCATTGCTCCAAACCAACAGGCAACAAAAACTGAAAACATTTACTATAGGATTTGAAGAAGAAGCATTTAATGAAGCAACTTGGGCGCGTAAGGTCGCAACGCATCTTGGCACAGAGCATCATGAATTTACCTGCACCTATAAACAAGCAATGGAAATTATTCCAACACTTGCTGATATGTATGATGAACCGTTTGCAGATTCATCGGCAATACCTACTTACTTAGTTAGTAAAGTGGCAAGACAGCAAGTAACAGTTGCACTTTCGGCTGATGGCGGTGATGAAACTTTTGCAGGTTATACCAAGTATGACAAAGCTTTACGTTATATTAATAAGCTGAACACAGTTCCATCGTTTGGAAAATCTGTTGCATCGCTTCCATTGCATATTGCGAATCAATTTGCCGGAGACAATCTTTCCACTCCCGATAGAATTGAAAAATTAAAACTGATTTTAAAAGCCAAACATCCTGTTGAAGCCTTTAATATCATCACGCAGGGAATGACAGTGAGCGAAGTGCATCAATTGCTTGCCAAAGATTTTAAAATACCGCCAACAGCATTTGAAGATTATAATGAATTACATGCAAGCGAATTGCTGGATAATTTCCTGTGGCTTGATTACAAGACCTATATGGCGGATGATATTCTGCAAAAAGTAGATCGAGCCTCGATGGCTGTAAGTCTCGAAGGCCGAGAACCGCTGATTGATCATCGCATCATTGAATGGGCAGCACAATTGCCATCCGATTTCAAATTAAAAAACGGTACAAGTAAATTAATCCTTCGTGACATTACACATAAGTATTTGCCGCGTGAGATTATGGAGCGGCCGAAGATGGGGTTTAATATTCCTTATGAGAGTTGGTTTAAAAATGATTTGAAGAAAGAACTTATTGAAACACTTGACGAAAAAAATATTCAATCAGGAGGATTTTTAAATCCGAAAGAAGTTTCAGTTATGCTTGATTCATTTTTCGCCAATGCAAAAGTTGACTTTCAGCGCATCTGGCAGATTTATAATTTTCAACTTTGGTTTAACAGGTGGATGTGTTAAAACAGTCTCAATGAGCAACAGTAACTTTACCATTTATAACCTGATCTTTTGCATCTGTTATTTTATAAAAATAAATTCCATCATTAAGATCGGCAACGTTTACTTTATAGGTTGATGCTTTTATAGATTTAATATCTTTTATCATTTCACCATCAGAATTAAACAATTGAATTGATTTTATTTCTGTAAGTGAAATGGAATGAAAATTAATAACTGAATTTGCAGGTGTCGGATAAACATGAAATTCATTTTCTGCTGTTATTTCAGATACTCCTGATGTTGGATCAATAGTCCAATGGTCATTGTAAGCAGGGCTGATGGGATGAGAACCACATATATAATAAACATCATTGCCGATGGTATATGTTGTTGCATTACACCTCGCAACACCCGGTAAATCAACAGTCTGAGTCCATTGGTTGGTAAATGAATCATACTCATAAGCATCAGAAAGATATGTACCTCCTGTTGTTACTCCTCCGCCTACATAGCCCTTGCTATTTATCGAATATCCGATAGCACCACCTCTTACACTTCCTGGCAAGGATGCAGCAGGAGTCCATGAGTCTGTTGCAGGATTGTACCTGTAAAAATCGTTGTTGAAGACACTTGAAGTGCCTGTGCCTGCATATAAATATTGTCCGATTGTAAATGCTGCAACTCCCTGTCTTGCAGTTCCGGGAAAATTCGTAAGCTGTATCCATGTATCTGTTGATGGATTATATGACCAGAAATCATTTAATCCGCTTCCATTATATCCGCAACCGATATATGCAACAGAGCCAATAACTGCTTCGAATGAATCATACCTTCCTGTTCCTGGAAATGTCGCTTTGGGGGTCCACATGTTAGTTGAAGGATCATATTCTAAAGATGAATTTAAATAATTATTCGGTAATCCATAAGCACCATTGAATAGATAGCCTTTGTTATTAATTGATAAACCGGAAGCGCCATGACGGCCTGCATTAGGAATATCAGCTTTTTGAGTCCACGTATTTGCTATCGGATCGTATTCCCAAAAATCAGCCATGTCTTGTGAAAAAGGGTTCATTCCGCCACCAACATACCCTTTACCGTTAATTGAAAATGAAATATGGCCTCCTCTGCCATCTGCCGGAAGTGAGGCTAATTGCAGCCATGAACCTTGTGCATGAATTTGTAAAACAGCGAGTAGCAATAAAATGCTTAGGGTAAATGTTTGTTTCATGTTGTTGCGAATTATAAAATAAGATTTAGTTTAGAAAGTATCAAGGTCTGCTGTAGTAAACTTCATATTTTCTACCGGAATTTTTGATATTAAATTTAAATAACAAAAATAACCACCTTTTTCAAAGATAGTATTTTGCTTTAATAAGTTATCTATAAATGTATTTTCACTCGCAGAGAAAACAATTTTTGTATGACCGGTTATGAAAGCTAATTTTTTTAACCCGCTCAGGAATTTTTTAAAATCAATGCTTTCATTCTTTTCAATATCACCTATTAAAAGCCATCCGTCACTCTTCAACCATACATTTATACCTCCTACTTTTACTAAAAAATTATTCTGAAAACTTTTGTAATCAAAAAATGCCTTATCATGTAAAATGCAAACAACATTTTTTTCTACCAATGAACTTTCAAGAAACGGTTTATCTGATTTAATGAATGAAAAAATAATATCGAGGTAAAACTTATAAATAGGAAAGCATCTTATAAACTTCTTAAAGAAGGCGGCAACGGGAAGAGTTTTGACGTTAACCTTATAGGTTTTCAAATTTTCGCGATGTGTAAAGTTTAATTTTTTTACCAAAACCGGATATGAATTGTCATTCGGAAATCCAACAACAAACTCAATCCCTTCCTCCTGTGCAAGTTGGTAAGTCATTTTAGCAAGTGTGGTAAACAAACCTTTTCCTGCATGATCAGGATGCGTCATTGTATCACCTGATTGGGACGCCAAAAATTTCTCTCCATTATATTCCACAAAGCACGGAAACACTCCATAATACGCGATCGGTTCACCCGATTTTGTAAAAGCTATGAACCCTATATTCTTATGCCCCGTAAAATCAGTATTCCATTTTTTAAGAAAGTAATTTTCTTTTACTGGAATTTTGAAAGCACAGTGTGAAATATATTGCAATGACTTTCTGTGCTCATCGCTCACCCTTACGTATGTATATTCATCACTCATATTTTAAAGGTTGATTTTTTATCAGAAACCTGATTTCGAAAAACTTTTATGCAAACTAATCATATTTGATTCAACAGTTGTTGTATTGCTGATGCAAAAACGTGGTAAAACATTTTTATCATCTGCATCAGAAGATAATCTGTAATCAACGGCAAGTAGGTTTTTATAACCTGAATCAATGCTTTGCTTTTTTACTTCATCACTATAAGCACCATCGGGATAAGCTATTGAAATTACTTCTTTTTCAATTGCGGCTTCCAATAATTTTTTTGATTCGCGAAGCTCATTAATTAAATCAACTGAACTGATGCAATCTAAATTAGGATGTGACACAGAGTGCGAGCCGATTTCAATCAAGCCTGAATCCGTCATCTCTTTCATTTGATTTGCATTGAGCATCTTCCAATATTCTTTATCACCTTTTAGTTTTAAAACATTTGCTTTTTCATCAGTAAATAATCTTTGCATCACAGATTTTTTTTCCTCTGTAGTAAGTGTTTTAAGAAAGGATTTCAATTTACCGATGGATTTAATGCTTTGCAATTTTTCTTTTTTTTCATTCTTCAATTCAACAGTTGAAAAATCAATTGAATTAAGATTAATCTCCTTTTTAAAAAGATCAATAAAGTCATACCATAAAATCGCATCATTGCTTTGCAGGCATTGTGCTGCAACAAAAATAGTTGCAGGCAAATTGTGTTTTTTCAATAGTGGAAAAGCATTGTTATAATTATTTTCATAGCCATCATCAAAAGTAATTGCAACATATTGTTTTGAATCATTTGAATTGTTTCGATACATTTTAAATAACTCTACAAGTGAAACAACTTCGAAATGATCCTTCAAGTATTGCAAATGTTTTTCAAAATCTTTTTTCGAAAGATGATTAACGCTGAGTTCAGGTTTGACTTCATTAACCACACCATGATACATTAAAACGAGATGCCTGTTCTCGGCACCTCGTGATAACATAGTTTCAAATCCTGATTTTATAACAACAGGAAAAATAATTTTACGTGCTACAGATTTTAAAATTCCCAATCTGTTATTGATTAATTGGTTTTCACAATTTTTTGAGTCACAACTTCATTACCTGCTGTAATCTTTACAAAATATATTCCCTGTTGATTAAGAGCAGGAACATCTTCAGTAGAAATTTTATTGACCGTAATTCCGTTTGCAAATTGAAAATACGATTTGGTGTAAAGTATTTTTCCTAATACATCTATCATTTCAATAGTTACTTCTGAATTGTTTTTAAATTGCAATTCAACCTGAAATTCGGAATTAATAGGATTGGGAAAAATATTAACAAAGCCAATATTATTTTTCGTATCGTTAATTCCTTGAGGTATAGAATAACATAAAGTAATACTTGGCCATTTTGATGCAACAGGATTATCACTTGAGGCAAAATCTCTTCCGTTATAATAATTTTCATTTACCAATCGCAATAAAAATCCGAATGAATTAGTGGGATCATTTATCATGTCCTGAACAAGTGTGGTAACATCCACATCTGTATAATCCTGGTTGGAAGAAGTTGATTGAGGTAATTGCACCTGGTGTAAAGTAACTGTACTTGGCTGCGAATTCCACGTAACAAATTGTTCATTCCATGTTGTTGAAATTCTTTGTATCCAGCAGGCGTTATCAGTTCCATAATTTGCAAGTGGTATAACCATAGGATTTGGATTTGCATAAAAATTTAATCCGGCATGTGACAAAACAGCGTTTGCGGGAAGTACAGACAAATCAAACTGAATTAAAGCCCTGTTATTACATGGTGATCCACCGCATGTCCATGCAGTTGCAACAAGGCCAGGATAAGGATCGAAATTCGTAGTTGGGAACCCACTCAATACATTAATATCTTTACCATCGGTTGCATTTGGCTTTATGGTTATGCAGGTATCATTGCTTGCTGTTGTATCAGCAGAGTATTCCCAAAAATCATTATAGTATAAAGAATTTGCATAACCGGTACCGAGATAACCATTGTTACCAATTGCAAAACCCACGCACAGCCAACGGTTACCACCACTATAACTTGCTTTTGAAATCCAATTATTATTAACTTCATCGTATTCATAAAAGTCATTGTATTGAACAGATAAATCCTGACCGGTTCCTAAATAAATAACATTATTAATTACAAATCCGCGTGGAGAGGTTCTTGCAGTAGCAGGATAATTTGCCTTTGCATTCCATGAATCATTTAAAGGATCATATTGCCACCAGTCATTAAAAAGTGAACCTGAGTTTTCATTAACTCCAAAACCTACATAACCATAAGAATTAGATGATGTTCCATACACACCGTATCTTGAGGTACCAGGGAAACTTGCTTTCTGGGTCCAGCTATTTAGATTAGGATCATACTCATAAAAATCATTGTAATATGGCCCTGTGGCACTACCAGTATTGCCAATGCCGAAATATCCTTTCGAGCCGATTGTAAACCCTGCAGCACCATATCTTGGAACCCCGGGAAAGTCAGCCTTAGCAATCCAGTTATTTGTATTCGGATCGTATTGCCATAAATGAAAATTTTTATTTGATGAATTATCAATGCCTCCTGTTATATATCCGAAATTATTAATTACAAAGGAATTGGCTATGCGTAAAGCAGCTGGCAAATTGCTTTTCTGCGTCCAGGTATTGTTTACAGGATCGTATTGCCAGAAGTCATCAAAATTACTTCCGTTATACCCCCCACCTATATATCCATATTGTCCTATTGAAAAGCCAAGTGATGCATAGCGACCACTATTCGGATAGCTGGCTTTCTGATGCCAGGTGTTAATTTGCGCTACAGTGTTGAATAAACAAGCCGTAACGATTATTAAGATGAATGTAAATCTGAGATGTAGTTTTTGTTTCATGATTTTATCCCTATAGTTATCGGGATTGATTTATGATTAATATTGCCGTCAAGAATACAATTTATTTCAGCGATTTACAATCCATATAAACAGTATTAATGGGCGTTATACAGCGGCAGAGCATTAAAAATTTTATTACAACTTACATTGGCATTATCATCGGCTTTGTAAGTTTGATATGGATACAGCCTAATTTTTTAACTAAGGATGAATTAGGTCTCACACGTTTGCTTTATTCTTTTTCAATGTTGGTGGCGGTTTTTATCCCGCTTGGAATTGGCAATGCTACTACCAAATATTTTCCGCTGTTTAAGGATGAGAAAAAAAAACATCATGGTTACCTTGCTTTCATGATGATTTTTCCGGTCATCGGTTATTTGATGTCTTGTGTGGTGCTTTATTCTTTCAAGGACTTTTTCATTGATCAGTACAGGCGAGAGTCACCGTTGTTCATTGAATTTTACACCTATGTATTTCCGCTTACAATTATTATTTCATTGATAGCTTGTTTGAATGTTTATTGTTATTCAAATTATAAATCAACTGTTCCTGCATTTCTTAATGATGTGGTTGCACGCATTTTAGTGATAGCAGTTATTACATTGTATTACATGCGATGGATAACGTTCACACAATTCATTTCATGTTATGTGGCTTTATATGGTTTGCAATTGATATTGCTTTTCGGTTATATCTTTTTTTTCGACAAGTTAACTTTCACCATTGACTGGAAATTTTTTCGGGAAAAGAATTTTTTCAAGCTGATTAATTACGGAATGTTGTTGTGGTTTGCAGGTGTTGCATCCATAGGCTTGAAATATTTTGATACCATCATGATTGGCAAATTTATGCCGCTTAGTTTTGTGGCAATTTACAGTATTGCAGTTTTTATTCCCACCATCATTGAAGCTCCGTTGGGCGCTATTGAAAGAATAGCAGCCTCGAAAATTGCATTCGCATGGGTTGAAAATAATCATAAAGAAATTTTAGACATTTATAAAAAATCAACTCTTTATATGCTGGTAATTGGCGGTTTGCTTTTTCTTGGCGTTAACATCAACATTAAAACACTTTTTACTTTTTTGCCCAAGGGTTACGAGCAAGGCAGCATTGTAGTTCTTATTCTCAGCATCAGCACGCTGTTTAATATGGCAACGGGACTCAATGCTCCCATACTTTTCAACTCTGAAAAATATAAATATGGTGCTGTTTTTTTAATTTCACTTGCAGTGATTGCCTTGATATTTCAAATGCTTTTTATCCCTTTATTCGGATTGGAAGGAGCGGCACTTGCCACAGCAGGCGCATCAGTTTCTTATAACCTGGCTCTTTATTTTTTTGTCTGGAAAAATTTTCAATTGCAGCCTTTTGATTCCATTAATATTAAAATTGTGTTGCTGATTGTTTCACTTTTTTTATTCAATTACCTGCTACCAACAATAGACAACAGGTATTTTGATATTGCATATCGCAGTGCAATAATTACGATGTTGTATGTGGGAGCGGTTTATGTTTTAAAAATAATTCCTGAGTTTCACAAATATCTTCCATGGATAAAAAATAAAAAGTCTGACTAAAGTTTTATCAGTGTTTTTCAATCCCTATCATTGAATAATAAATCTGCCTCTGTAAACTTTTTCACTTGCAATTATTTCAATAGCATATAAACCTGCGGCAACATTTCCCATATTAACGTCTATTGTAATTTTACTTTGACCAATTGCAGGGTGGTATTTTGTTTTAGCAAAAACACTTTGACCTGTGCAGTTAATAAAGCGAAACGAAAAATCTTTATTGCTGAAATTGTCTATTGAAATAGTAAAGTTGCCATTGTTTGGATTGGGTACAATTGCTAATTGCCAATTGCCAATTGCTAACTGCTTTATTCCAGTAATTGAAATAACATTTGAAGCGCCTTCGCAACCTATGCTATCGCTAATGACTACATAGTAATTACCACCATAAAACGGAACAATATAATTATTGTTTGCGCCTGCAATAATGCCACTATCAACACTCCACCATTGATAACTCACACCTGCCGAAGCAAACAAAGTATCGTTTGATTGTGTGATTGTTGCAACAGGTGCAGGATATTCGTTTATGAAATTTGTTAGCACAAGCGTATCGCAACCTGCAACATTGCATGCAATAAGTGTTACATCAAAACCTCCGTAATTGTTGTAGCAAATGCCGGCAGGATTCTGTAGTGAGCTTGTCAAACTATCGGCACCCGGAAAAAACCATTGCCATGATGTTGGGTTGTTTGTACTGAGATCATAAAAGTCAATGCATTGTTTTTCACAGAAGGCGGTATCGCTTGATGATAGCTGAACGATGGGTGTAAAGGCAGGAGCGTATTCATAAAAATAAGGATAGTTGGCTGTAAGATCAAATCCTGAACCTGCATAGCCTTTGTTATTTATGGCAAACCCGCGGGCATGAATGCTGTTGATTCCCGGAAAGGAATCTTTAACTGCCCAGGTATCCGTAACGGGATCGTACTCATAAAAATCATTATATTTAGCAAGCCCTACTCCAATCCCACCTCCGATATAACCCCTGTCATTAAGCGTAAAAGCAAATGCAGCAAAGCGTCCGTTGGCGGGAAGATTGCTTTTGGCAAGCCATGTTCCACTGCCGGGACTAACGCCAGGTGTAAACTCCCATAAGTCATTTGCTAAAAGTGTATTTACATCAGGGTTTAAATCGCCAGTGCCTACAAAGCCTTTCTCATAAGTAGTTCCTGCAATGATGTAGGTGCATGAAAATGCTGTTGCAGTAGTTCGCGCTCCACCAGGGAATGTGTTTGCAAGTATTGTCCATACATCGGTAACAGGATCATATTCATACATGTCATCCTTTATAGGCTTGTATCCTAACCCTACATAAGCTTTGCCCCCAACCACAAAGGCAACGGAATTATATCTTGCCGAACCTGCAAAATTGCTTTTTGTAGTCCACGAGTTTAACAGCGGATCATACTGCCATAAATCATCCAAACCATTTCCATTAATATCCCAGCCAAGACATACATAACCATAATTGCCTATTGTAAAGGCGCTTGCGGAGTAACGATTTACACCGGGCAGATTTGCTTTCTGTGTCCAGACATCTGTTACAGGATCATATTCCCATAAATCATTATAAGCATTACTTGAATTGTCGAGGCCACAGGAGTAGTAACCTTTTGAATTAATACTGAAGGGACTTACTCCTCCGCGCGATGAAGTAAAATCTGCCTTCTGCGTCCAATGTGATTGCCCGTAAACCCTGGAAAGGTTAAGCCCATTGATTATTAAAAATGATATTAAAAGAATAAAATTCCTTTTCATGGTTGTTTGTTTAAGACAAAATGTAACTTATTTCCTACTTTCTTTTCTTCGTTGAAGATGCAATCAGTTGTTGCAATGTTTCGAGATTTTCTTTTTCATTAAAAATTGATTTAACAGGAATTTTAAAACCGCGAATAGCTTTCGATTCAATGATTCCGTTTTTACCTTTCATTATCAATTCGTAACTCTTACCTGATAAAATATATTGCTCCACTGTTTGTTTGTCGGGGTTAATTATCCAATATTCCTGCACTCCGTGGGCCTCGTAATCTTTAAACTTAATTTCGCGGTCAATTTTTATTGTTGATGGCGACAGCACTTCAACAATAAAATCGGGAACAGGAAAAATCAATTGATCGCGTTTGAAGTTTTTAGATTTTTCCTTCTTGAAAAATACAATATCCGGTTCGTAGCTGTTGCGGGTAAATTCCACCATTAACTTTTCATGTCCGACAATTCCCAATCCTTCCATCTGTGCAAACACTTTCATCAATTGCATCAGATTTGTTGATGCATTATTGTGCATCAATTTAACCGGGGAATGAAACACAGCCTCGCCATTGATAAATTCTGCCTTATCTTTTTCTGAAATTTTATTATAAAATTCTATACGCATTCTGTGTTCTTTATTAATTATTGCTACCATTTCATTCACATACAATTGCAAATTGGGTGATTCAATTAATTCCTTTAATGCCGATTCCATTTCCTTTATTTTGTCTGACAAATTTACGATTAAAATTTTTTTACAAAAGCTTTTCGCTATTAGCCTTTGGCTGTTGGCTAAAACCAATAACAAACAACTCAATAACCTCAATTACCAAATCCCTGATTACCCAATCTATATATCACTCATCAAATGATTATAATCACGAATGAGTGTTCGCAAAAATTCCTCTGATGCAAGTGTGGTAGAAATATTTAGTGTTTGTCTTACTTTTTCGGCAAGCTCATCAATGATTGCATATTGTTGTTTTTTCATCGCTTCGTTAAACACCATTTTAATTTTTATCACATCCTTGTCGTTAAGGTTTGTGGCTTCGCGAAAAGTGACTTGATAATTTTCATCGTTTACTTTATAAACAGTTTCATGCAGTTGTACTCTTTTTTTGAGTGAAATAACTGTTGTGCCTGCTGCCATATCCCCCAGCCGTTGTCCTTTACCATTAACAACTACAGCAACAAGCGCCACCAGGCCGCTGAACAAACCCATATCAACAATCCTCATGATCCAGCGCATAATATAAGCTCCGAAAGTTGGTTCGCTGCCATCCATTTTTATCACTTTTATTTTCATGGCCATCTTGCCTACACTTTGACCATTAAAAAGAGTTTCCATAGCAAGGTGATAAAAAACCAAGGGTGCAACGGCAATAAAAAGAACTGCAAATTCATCCTTCAGTTTTAAAACTACGAAACATAAAATGATCCATGCAATAAATATCACGTAATCAATTATAGTCGCAAGTATGCGGTCGCCTACACTCGCTATTTCATAATCGAGCGCAATGTTTTGAGTTGTGTTAATGCTTATTGTTTCCATGAGGAGAAGTTAGAAATTGGGAATACGGGAATATGGAGATACGGGAATATGGGAATATGGAAATATGGAAATACGGGAATATGGAGATATGGGAATATGGGAATATGGAAATATGGAAATACGGGAATATGGGAATATGGGAATATGGGAATATGGGAATATGGAAATATGGGAATATGGGAATATGGGAATATGGAATATGGGAATATGGAAATATGGAAATATGTTGATTGAATAATTTATGTGCGGCAAGAATAAAAATTTAATTTATTTGTTAGCGATATAAAAACTGCATAGTTTCGAGACATAATTAAATTATCATCGAATAACGAATCTGAACGAATTTACGAATATTGTACAAGTAACACAAATCGTAAATCGTAAATCAAAAAATCGTAAATCAAAAAATGCGCGAAGCAGCTTTCTTAAAACAAAATCAAGACAAGTGGACGACTTATGAGTCAACACCGGTAAACGATCCCGATGAACTTGCCGAGCGTTTTATTGAATTGACTGATGACCTCGCTTATGCCAAAACGTTTTATCCCGGCTCGACCACGCATCGTTACATCAACGGACTTACACGGCTTTTTCATCAGAATATTTATAAAAATAAAAAAGAACGCACAGGCCGGTTCAAAGATTTCTGGTTGCGTGAAATTCCATTAACTGTTTATGCCAATCATAAAAAGCTGTTGTATTCATTTATCATTTTTACAGTGTTTGTAATTATTGGTGCATTTTCGGCTTCAGTTGATGAAAGCTTTGTGAGGTTGGTGTTGGGCGATTCGTATGTGAACGAAACTTTGGAAAACATCAGGCAAGGCAAACCTCTTGCAATTTACAACAGTGCTGGCGAAGTTTCAATGTTTTTAGAAATCACAATAAGAAATATAAGAGTTGCATTAACAGCATTTGTCTTCGGTGTGTTTCTATCATTCGGCACCGGTTACTTTCTTTTCCATAATGGAATAATGATTGGTTCCTTTCAATATTTCTTTTATCAGAAAGGCTATCTGCTTACTTCAGTGCTAACTATATGGATACACGGCACTATTGAAATATCAGCTATAATCATTGCAGGCGCAGCGGGATTTTGCATTGGCAACAGTATTTTATTTCCGAAAACATTAAGCAGGATGGAATCTTTTAAACGCGGTACAAAGGACGGATTGAAAATAGCAATAGGATTAATTCCTTTTTTTATCATCGCAGGATTTTTGGAAAGCTTTGTTACACGACATGCAGATGTTTCACCCGCTTTAAGTGCAAGTATTATTATTCTTTCAGCTACATTGATCATTTCTTATTTCGTAATTTATCCAATAAGATTGGGGAGGGAACAAAACAAGGTTTAAACAGTATTTACTTTCGGAAAGTTCCTTCAACTTTCCGAAAGTTTACAGGCAAAAATTTTGTTACCTTGTTTTTTCGTTATTTCTTCACCAGCGATGCCCGGTGTCGGGATGCTATCCCGAGTTACATTCGTCACATAACATTAAACATCAAACAATAATATGGAACTACCTCTCAAAATTGAATTAAGAAAAGAGCGCTCATTCAGCGATAAAATGAATGGCATGTTTACTTACCTGTCACAAAATTTTAAAGTGATTTTTAGATGCCTGCTTTTTATTGTTGGCCCGGTAGCACTGCTGGCAGGCATTTGTAATGGCATATTTCAATATCAGTTAACTAAAATAATGCCACTTGATTTGGCGAAAAATTTTGGAAACGCTGAGATGGCAGGGCCCAATTTATTTTTAAACATGATGAAAAATATTTTTTCGCCTGTATATTTTGCAGCAATATTATTAAGCACGGTGTCATTTGTGCTTGTAAAGTGCATTGTGTTTTCACACTTTCGTTTGTATGCCGAATCGCCAACAAAAGAAGTAGCGTTTGAAGAAGTCTTCAATGCAGTAAAATCAGTTTTTGTAAAAGTGTTTTTCTCGGTTTTTGCAGCATACATTATAATAGCAGTTGGTTTTGTTTTATTAGCTATTCCCGGCATTTACCTGCTTGTTGCACTGTCCATGTTGCTGCCGGTTATGATTATTGAAGGTGCCGGATTTTTTGATGCGCTTAACCGTTGCTTCTTTCTTATAAAAGATAAATGGTGGTCAACATTCGGTTTATTAGCCATCACTTTATTTATGGTATGGATAGGCACATTTGTTTTTTATCTGCCAATGTATATTTTTCAGATACTGCGTTTAACCAAAGTTGTTGGCGATGATGCTGAAATATGGCAGATACTTGCATCAGTGATCAGCTCTGTTGGGGGTCTTATGATTTATTCCCTTTTCTCATTTGCAATAGGCATGCAGTATTTTAATCTCGTTGAAAGACGCGAAGGCAAAGGACTGCGCTCATACATTGATGACATAGGCAATACCACTGAATCCGAAAACAGGTCAAACCAGGTTGATTTATAAAATGATTTTATTCATAAAACCATTATTTTTTTTGCGAAGCAATAATGCAATACTGAGTCCAGTAGTTGCTTTAATACTACTTACAACTTTTTACTTTACATCAATTGCTGCCGTTACAACTACTACTACTACCACTGCCACTACCACTACCACTACCACTACCACTGCAACAGCGACTGAAACTGTTTCTGAAAAAGTACAAGTAAGAAAACCATCTGCTGAGAAAACAGAATCGTTTCGGGAGCAGCGCGATTTCAGTTACTCACGTTCATTAAAACCTGTGGACAATGTGTGGGAAAGATTCTGGCGTTGGGTTGGTTATCAGATAGGAAGGCTGTTAGAAAAAACATCTTACGATTATTTCTGGAAACCGCTGTTATACATCATCCTTATTGCAAGCATCATTTTTGTAATCCTTAAACTTTTTGGTGTGGAGATCAGGTCTGTTTTTACCAAAGCGCCATCAGCGGTAACAGTTCCATACAATGTGATTGAAGAAAATATTCACGAGCTTAATTTAGATGAGTTGATAGCGCTTGCAGCAGAGAAAAAAAATTATCGCCTTGCTGTGCGGTACCTGTATCTTAAAATTTTGAAGCAGTTGAATGACAGTGGCAACATTGAATGGAAACCCGGCAAAACCAATCGAATGTATGCTGTTGAATTGAACAAGAGTAATTTGCATCGGCCTTTCGAATATCTCACCACGCAATTTGAATACGTATGGTATGGTGAGTTTGAAGTAAATGATCACTCTTATGAAAATGTAAAAATCAGGTTTACTGAATTTGGAAATGGGATTGCAAATTGATAATTAATTGAAACTTGTTATAGATAAAACAGGATAAATTGTTGTAGTTTATTTTGTTGTAAAAAAAGCATTTCCTTTAGCAAGAAAAACCTTAGTAGAAAAAGTTTATTACCACAAGTGTTACCTTATTATTACCTTATTTTCTTCAATAAAATAAGGTAATAAGGTTTTGGTTGTCGTTGTTGTTTTCTACTAAGGTTTGGATTGAAATTTAAGGTTAACTATAGTCCTGATTTTTTCTTTTAGAAAATTATAGAAAATGAAATCTTACCGCACATATATTATTGTTATCACAGTACTTTTTATAGCATTTGTGGTGGTAGAATATTATAAGCCCAAACCCTTGAATTGGGATAAAACCTACATTAATAAAGATAAAATTCCCTACGGCACTTATGTGATGTATGATGTTTTAAAAGATGTTTTTCCGGGAATGAAAATTCAAACTATTCGGAAACCTATTTATAATCATTTGCAAAATTATTTTTACTACAGCGAAAATGATAGTGGCGAAGAGGTTCTGAAACCTGAATCAGAGGAGTTGCAGAATTACCTTTTTATTGCAGACAACTTTTCATCGGATACCTTGGACGTTACCTACTTGCTCTATTTTGTGGAAACAGGAAATTCTGTTTTTATTGCAGCATCTGATTTCAATTCGCCTTTATTTGATACATTAAATATTGAACCCAAATATTCCGCTTCTATAAAAAATGATTCAGTCAAAATTTCTTTTATCAATAAAGAGTTTAATCAACCTTATAAAATAAAACGCAGTGATGCAGATCATTATTTTTTATCAAAAGACAGTACCGGCAACCAATCAATGCAGGTTTTAGCTGTGATGGATTCTAACCGCGCCACTTTTATTCGCGCACCTTTCGGCAAAGGCAATTTTTATATTTGCAGCACACCGGTGTTTTTTTCAAACATACAATTACTTGAAGAGCATGATAATGATTTTGCCTATAAAGCGCTTTCATATCTCCCGGTTAAAGAGGTGTTTTGGGATGAATACCAGAAACAAGGTGCAGAGGGCGAGGACTCATTACTGCGCGCTGTACTTGCCCAGGAATCATTGCGCTGGTCCTATTACATTGCACTTGCATCAATGATTATTTTTATTGTTTTTGAAGCGAAGAGAAGGCAACGTATAATTCCTGTTATTGAACCCCTTGCAAATTCGACTTTAGAATTTACTCGCACATTAGGAAATCTATATTTAAGCAAAGGCGATCATAAAAATATTGGAACAAAAAAAATTCAATACTTCTTTGATTTTATTCGCGATCGTTATCGTTTGCAAACAAATGAAGTAAATGATGAATTGATTAAAGCCATAGCAGAAAAATCAGGTTCAGAGAAATCACTAATTGATGATATTTTTCGGATGATCAATTTTGTTCAGTACAACAATAGCATTTCAGAAAAGAACCTTCTTGATTTTAATTCATTGCTGGAGAAATTTTATTTGCGGTCGGCTTAAATTTATTTTCCTCGGGCTTTCCTTTAACGTGAATTCAGGTTGAGAATTGATGATAGCGTGGAAAAATCCCGAAGGGATGAAATGATTATAATAAAATCATAATCCCAGCAATTTTAAAACTCCGAAGGAGTGACATTTTTCACGCGGAATGATTTCATCCGCCTATGGCGGATTTTTATTTACGGGGAGTTCGTTTCTATAATAATATCAACCCTTCGGGTTTTAATGGAATCCCGAACTCACTTTCCTTTAACCTTAATTTTTCCTTTAACCTTAGTAGAATTAATGAGTAGAAAAAAAAACTTATTACCTTATTTTCGCAGCGAGAATACGGCCATAAGGTATCAGAAAGGTTTCAGTTTTTTCTACTAAGGTTTTGTTTTGCTGTAATAAAAATGAATAAGATTATCATTCAATTTAGAACTTTTCTAATGGGTTTTTGTCTGATGTTTTTTGTTATCAAAAAATGCAAGCGTTTGCTCCTAAGATTCAATTTTCATTTATGCACAAAAAATCAAATCACAATTCTTCCCAACTAAACTCTGCAATCACCTTCCATTTTTTATCAATCAATTTCAGCAGTGCAAATTGTTCAACTTTAAATGTTGCTTTAAATTCTTTGTCTTTAAAAATTTCCCACGCTTCATCAAAATCATTAGGTTTAATATCCCGATTGGCAACAGTAATGTGAGGGCTGAAATGAGAATTGCTTTTATTATGAAATAATTTTTGTTTCAGATAATTGTGCAGATTAAACTGCAACTGATTGACAGCATCATTTGATTCAGGGTGAAGAAAAATAGTCCGTTTATCAAAATGACCAAAGCCATTTATTGTGATAGAAATATTGCTGATATTGATTTTAAACTCGAGTAAATATTCTATCAACTCGTGTTCATTATGGCGATTTAATGCAAAGGGAGGAATGAGTGTAATATGAGCAGGACTTTTTAGTGCTACCTTGCAATTATATTTTTCAAGAAAATAATTTTTAATTGCAGTAATTTCACCTTGCAATGGTTCAGGACAAACAAGTGCGATGAAGTAAAGTTGAGATGCTGGCATTGAAATAAACAGGAATATTTTATCAACGAATTACGATCCCGATGTGTCGGGAACGAATATACGAATACATGCACTTCAAAGGAATGGTGATTATGAAATATGCTTTAATCATAAACAAGTTTCTGAATGACACTCACCGCGCCTTGTCATTCAGTAGAAACCTTTTAATAGTTAGTAGGATTTTTTTCAAAAGCAAAATCCTACAATCCAATAATCCTAAAAATCCTGGTTCAGACATTTTTACTCCAATTATAATCATCCATATTCCAAAACAATTGTTTAGCACGCACTTCAACTCAACAGATAAAAACTATCCTGAATTATTTTACAATCTCCACTTCACACATCACAGGCAAATGATCACTATAATAATAAGTGCCGTCATTATCGCGAATGATGTTGTAAAACTTTACTAACCAATATTGGTCGGTGAAAATATAATCAATGCGTTCGCATATTTTTCCGTTTACTTCAAAGCCTGTGAAAGTGCAAAGGGTATCTGCTGCGTTTTTAATGGCGCTGTAAAAAGAATCTTTAATTGGTCCTTCGTTATTGTTAGTCATTACTTTATAGGGAAGTTCTTCAGGCTCGCTGTTGAAGTCACCCATGAAAACTATTGGCAATCCACCAGCTTTCATCATCCCTGTTTTCTTTAGTAAGAGGGCACTTTGCAATCTTGCCGTATCACCCATGTGATCAAAGTGTGTATTGAATAAATAAAATTGTTTGCCTGATTTGATGTCTTTAAATTTTGCCCATGTACAAATTCTTGTAATGGCTGCATCCCAACTTTTACTTCCCGCCACGGCAGGAGTTTTTGATAGCCAGAAAGTAGAATCCTGTTCAACTTTAATTAAATCCCTTTTATAAAAGATGGCAGAATATTCTCCCTTCGTTTTTCCATCATCGCGACCAACGCCAACAAAATTATACTCAGGTAAAAGTATTTTTAAATCTTCGAGCATATTGTGCAATCCTTCCTGTACACCAAAAATATCGGGGTTGTATTTTTTAATCAGCTCTGCAACTTTTTCCCTTCTGTTGCCCCATTGATTTACTCCATCATCTGCATTATCATAGCGGAGGTTGTAAGTAATCAACCGAAATGATTGCGAGAAAGTAAAATGATTTAGGAGCAATAACAGGATAGTAAAAAGAAATTTTTTCATGGGATTTAAATTTTTAAATAGTTTCACTTCAGCCCTCCCGGGGGTTTGCAACCACACGCGGCTGCCTAACCCTCGGAGAACTTTACCCGAATATGTAGTGCAAAGATTGTAGTTTGAACGGATGCTGCAATATTTGATTTATACATTGCAACGGATTTTACAAAACAAAGATTAACCCAGCGCATGAAAGGAAAATCAATTGCTGTTTTATTATTGGTAATCATTCTTTGTGCAGTTTGGTATGTTTATAAATCTCAAAAACCTAATACTGTTATCGCAGCTTTTTATTATTGGAAATCAGTTTATAAAATCTCGAATGAAGAAAGAATTCTTTTGGACACACTTCATGTAAAACGATTGTACATAAAATATTTCGATGTGATTTGGAATCCAGATTTGAATCAACCAGCGCCTGAAGCCGTGCTGAAATTTTCATCAATACCTGATTTATCAATTGAATTTATTCCTGTGGTTTTTATTGTGAATGATGTTTTGAAAAAATGCAATAATGATAATATTGATTCGCTATCAATTCATGTTTCATCATTACTCAAAAAAATAAATGAAACGAATAAGATTAGCATAAAGGAAATTCAGTTTGATTGCGATTGGAGTGATGAAACTAAAAAGAAATATTTTCGCCTCCTTAAAAAAGTGGAATCACAATTTCAAGTGGAGAAGATTTTATTCTCTGCAACCATACGTTTGCATCAAATCAAATATTACCAGCGAACAGGTATTCCGCCTGTGCAGCGCGGAATGCTGATGTTTTATAACATGGGACAATTACAAAATCCTTTAACGAAGAATTCTATTTTTGATGAAGATGTCGCAGGAAAATATATTGACTTTGTAAAAGCCTATCCAATGCACTTGGATTATGCTTTACCTGTTTTTACATGGGGAGTTCACATCAGAAATAATAAAGTGATCAATCTTGAAAATAATATTTCTGCTGCTGATATGGATTCTATTAAGCAAATTCAATCCATCGCTGCAGATAAATTTATGGTGACTGACGGTTTCTTTTTTCATGGCGAATATTTTTTGAAAGGTGATGTAATCAGAATTGAAGAAGTAACGCCAGAACTTGCATTGAAGGCAGCAAAACTTTTAAGTGATGAAACCAATAATAAAAACTTTACAGTAAGTTTGTTTCATCTCGATAGTGCAAATACCAAACGATATGCGAATAAAGATTTTGAAAATATTTACCACAGTTTTAATTAGTGCAATTCTAATAACCACTGTATATAAAGTTATGCAAGCTTGTTCTTTTGGCGAATGGGATGATTGCGATCAGGCTAATTATTCTTTTTTTGATCCAAAGATTATTAATCAACCACGTGTAACTTCTTTTTTTGTTACCTGTCATAGCCTGTATTATAACAATTCTAATTACCTGGTATTGCAGAAGACAAATGCAGATGAATGGGCAATATACCTGGATAATAAATTAGATGGAAATGATATCATGAATATTTTTGGATTATACGGATTAAATGCTGATTCCGTTTTCAATTTTTATTCTGGTGTTTCAACCGTTGCTCCTAAACTTGATTGGGCAAATAAATTAACCGGAAAAATTATTGCTCTCAATAATAAACAAGCCATCAATTATTTCATCTTCTCAAAAAAGATTGAAAAAATAATGACATGGAATTATATGTGGGATTATGAACATAAAGGGTTAGATACTGCACTTTACGTCACATCAATTGGCGAAGCAAAGAGTGAAATCACAAAATCAAAATCATCTTTTTTAAAAGTACGTTATGCATTCCAGGTGCAACGTATTTTGTTTTATCTCAATCGGTATGATGAATGTGCAAAGTGGTACAATGAAGATTTAAAACCGTGGAAACCTGAAGGCAGCATGGCTTTCCGTTCGCTTGGCTTTTATGCAGGATGTCTTTATCACCAAAAAAAATATGCGGAATCCAATTATCTTTTTTCATTGATCTATGATCAGTATCCTGTGCTGAATGAAATGGCATTCACCAGTTTTCATCCGTGGGAAGATGCTGACTGGAACGCCACTTTGCAAATGGCAAAATCATCACATGAAAAAGAAGTCCTATGGCAATTGTTTGGCGTATATGCTGATCCGTTGAAAGGCATGAAAGAAATTTATGTGCTTAATCCTAAATCAGAAATGATTGACTTGTTGCTTACAAGAGCAGTTAATATTTATGAAAAGAAAGAATTGACAAATCCCGATTATATGAATGAATATGGTGGTGAAGAAAATCCGCAAGATCAAACAGACACTGCCTCATGGCGAAGAGTTTTTGATTCATCCAATTCATTTGCTGCCTTTGATAAAAACGAAGCAAAAGATGAACTATCAACATTTATAAAATCAGTTGCAGATAAAAAGAATACGCATGATCCATGTCTTTGGCTTAATGCATATTCGTATTTAAACTGGATGAATAAAAAATATGAGGTTGCTGAAAATTATCTCGCTCAATTAAAATCATGCAATGCAATTAGTGATTTGAATAAATCGCAAATGGCAATAACAGATGCATTGATAAAATTTGGAAAAATTGATCAACTTAATGTTCAGACAGAGCAACATCTTTATGAATTGTTTAGCGAAATGAATAAAAATCCAAATGAAAAATCAGAAGCAGTTTATCAATACATTTCAAAAACACTTAGCAAAAGATATTTAGATAAGGGCGACACACTGATGAGCGAGTTGAGTTGCAATTGCGGATCTGGTTTTTATAAGGAAGAAGAAAATTCCGATAAAATGCTTGACTTTATGCGAAGGAAAAATCACACTTCTTATGAAGCGTTTCTATTAAACCGCTATAGCGTAAAACCATATAACATTATCGAATACAAGGCCATAAATGAGTTAAAAGCATTTCATTTAGATAAAGCAATAAAATGGTTTGAACAAGATCGGCAGTCAGGCTCAGCGGAATTATTTGGCAATCCTTTTACTATACACATTGTTGACTGTCATGACTGCGATCACAATGCACCGCAAAAAACAAAATATACTAAATACACTTTTGCATTAAAGATGAAAGAACTATTGCAAAAGGCTAAAACAATAAAAGATAAAAATGAAAAAGCGCAGAATTATTTTTTGTTCGCTAACGGACTTTATAATATGACCTATGATGGTAATGGAAGAATGATTACCGATTACTCTTATCTATTGTTGGCAAATAGAGATTATTATGAGACTACAGATGGGGATGAAGATGTAATTGATTCAGGTGCTTGCGATGAAGCAATGAAGTACTATCATAAAGCGCTTGATTTATCAACCAAAAAAGAATTTAAAGCCAAATGTGCATGGATGTGTGCAAAATGCGAATTGAACAATTGGTATCAAGGATCAGAAGAAACAGAAGATGCAAATGCAAATCAAATTTATGTTGAAGGCTATTATTTTAAAATGATGAAGGCTAAATTCAGCGATACAAAATATTACCAGGAAGTGATTGCAGAGTGCGGTTACTTTTGCTCATATACGGGAGGTGGCAGCGAGTGCATTAGAAACAAAGAATGATTAAAATGCTTTCGCTTCATTAGTATTTTTAAACGAAAAAAGGAGAAGTCATTACAACTTCTCCTTTTTCTTTTTCGTAAAAAAATTTCTCGATGATTAGTTCATCTTATTCATCTTAATGGTATAAACATTGTCACCAACATAAACATTCAGTTGATACATGCCAGCTGCCAAAGCTGAAGTGGTTAAACTAAGTTGATGTGTTCCGGCATCAAGCTTGCCAACACTTTCGGATAATACATTTTCACCGAGTGAATTGTATAAAACAAATTTCACAACATTACTTTTTAAAAGATTGATTTGAATTGAAGATGATGTTGAGGTTGGATTCGGGTAAAGAGCAATTCCGTTAACCGTTGCATCATGTGTTTCTATTCCAGTAATAATAACAGGAATAATAGCAGACTGGTAAACTTCTTTGGTATCGAAGTTTTGGATATATACTGCCACTTTTAAATTGGCTTTTACAATTACGGCTGGTACAGTATATGAATAATTAAAATTATTTACCTGGCCATTTGCCGGAGGTGCAAGTTGAGCACCTGTTGCATCAGGCAATGATTTACGCAAAACAGAAGGAAAAGAAGTTTCGCCATTTGTTCCGGGAGCATTTGCATAGTCAACAGGATCTTCAACAACTTCGCAATGCGCTTTAAGATTGCCGCCCGGAAAATCAATTAGTGAATTAGTTGAATAATTAATATCAAGATTGCTTCCGGTAAGCGTTGCAGTTCCCGTGATATTAAAGAATGAAGGTATTGCATAAGCATCGTCAATCGTGGTCTGGTCAACGCCTGCAGGCGGACCTGGCTGAACTCCATCTATAAGAGCCATAGGCACACCAAATATACCATAGTAAGCAACACGATCACTCGGATCCACCGTATTAAAATTATACATAGGATCGTAACCGGGCCAACTGGTATGATATTTTACAGGAGATACTTTTATTAGATTGGCATCAATCAATGCATCGAATACAGGATTCTGTGAAGCACATGGAGGACATGATGCCTGCGTAAATTCCTCTACAAGAACTTTGCGTTGCGCTAAACCTGTAGATGTGTAAACATTTACAACCTTAGTGAGTGTATCGTCACTGTGATTCTGATCAGCATTTCCATTAAGATTTGAAGCCCATATTCTAATAGTATGCAAACCTGCTGATGATGGATTCCATGAGGTTGGGTGTGTGTAACTATAGGTGCCCAACGAAGCAATGTTTAAACCTGTGAGTGATGCGGTAACTGTCGTACCACCATCAATATTATAATTTACGTCCATAGATGTTATGGCTGAAGTTCCATGATTGTCAAGATCAGCAACAATATTGAAAGGAGCATTTGCCTGTAGCAAAAAATCTGCAAGGCTAACGTGATGTGTATATGCATCGTAAACAGATTGTGTACCCTGTATAAATTTGTAATAAATATTGTCGTCAGCGGTAATTGCAGTGCCGCTTAAAATAGGTGTGGAGGGAGCTCCTGCAACTGTTACGGCACTGGTGCTGTTAAACTGCAAACCGATACATGCTGTTGGTGATACTGTTGCTCCATTGCGTTGTTCAACAAAATAAATATTATTAGTAGTTTCTTCAAGTACTACGGCTACATAAATGTAACTCCCTGTTACCGCAGGATATTGAGAATAAGAATTGAACTGAATCCAGAACTGGCGATTTGGCGCTGTTCCAAATGTTTTCGTGAGAATATTATCATTTGATCCTGTTCCTGCAATGCCCCAGAAACAAATTGAGTTATCAGGTATTAATGCTGATGGCAAGGCTTCTTTAGTGTATGAAGGCGGTGTTGCGGCAGTAAGATCGAAAGTAACCACACCACTTGTAGATGCCTTAAATTGAGTAAACGGATTACCATTAAATGTAAATGTAAAAGGAATCGTACCTGTACTTCCCCATGCAGATGAAGCAGCATTGCCCGGATGTAAAGATGCCCAGCCCGGAGGCGGAGGAACAGCATTCACAGGGTTTTCTGCATCGGCATTTAATCCGTTAGGATTCTGATGCTCATATAAAAAAGGTAAATAATAGAATTGAGAGAATCCTGCTATTGATGCCATCATAAATACTATCAGCGGAAGTAATTTTTTTCTCATTGTAACGAGTTGTTTAAATTGTTTAATAATTTGAATGGGTGAATATAGACAAACTGTGCATTGCAGTTTCGGTGTGATGAGAATTAAGGAAAAATTCACTTTATCGTAAAACCGGAATAGTATTACTGCTCAAATTCAATTGACAGCAACATTGAAAAACAAGAATAAATAAATCATCTTTTATTTCTTCGGTGATTTAAGAAGAATAATTATATTCTTAAAAAAAAGCAAATCATCTTATTGGATTTGATTCTTCAATCAGATTTTTCCAAATATCTTCCACGCTTAATTTTATCACCCATTCTTCAATATACTTAATATCAAGTTCGGCATACTGAACTTCATAAACACTCAATGCATCTCCGAATTGTTTTTTACTACCACCTGAAAGGTTTGCCCATCTTAGTTTTGCGAGTATTGTATCTTCGGGTCTCGACACTTTCATCTGTAATCCGAATACGTCCGCATCGTATCTTCTGTCAAACCTGGATTTATCAAAAGGTGAATCGGTCAATATCCAAAAGTCAAATTTATCTCCTTCATTGGTATCAAGAAGGTTGAACATACTCTTATGTTCTATGGCATCTTTTATGCTAAATTCTGATAAATAATATCGCGGAGCAGGAAAGGCTTTTAATAAAGGTGAAATGGAAGTTGAAGGAATATTTACGACTATATCTACATCATGAGTTACCCTCGGTTCGCCTTGCAAACTTGAAACAATTGAACCTGTTACCATATATTCAATATGGTTTTCGTTTAATACTTTTAAGAGGTAAATTAATAATTTCGGTTGTAACATTTGGCAATCCGCTCTAAATATATTTTCTTGATTTCAGCATCGGTTTTATCTGGAAATCTTTTTTTCAAACCTGCCAAAAATAATTCTTTCGACAAATTTGAAAGCTCAAATGCTTTTGCAAGTCGTTGCTCGGGAGTCATTCTTTGCAATGTTTGCAGATAAAGATGGTGATTGGGTTTCGGTTTTATTTCCACGGATTAATATTTAATAATGCCAAAGATACTGTTATTAAAAGTTAAATTAAATTTATTAATCAATCATGTCGTTGAATCTTCTCCTTTGCTTTTTTATAAAGAAATATTCCTGGTTCAAAAAAAATCGTCCCGATAAAATCGGGACGATTTTCAAATGATAGTTCAACTTAAATAAACTTATTTTTTCAATAACCTCAATTCTGTTGTTTTATCTGATGATGTAACCTTCATAACATAAATACCTGCAGCCCATTGTGAAACATCTATTTTAAGATGCATTGAATTATTGTGTTTTGTGTTCCAAATGATTCTTCCTTCCACATCTGCAATCTGAATATCGGCATCTTTAACCTGTTGATCAAAATTTATAGAAAGATAATCGGCAATCGGATTCGGATAAACATGAATGTAATCAGCAATGTTATTTTCTTCAATCCCTGCAAAGGTTAAATTATGACATGATGAAGTGTCAATACAGCCGTTCAATGAAACAATAACGGCATAGCTTCCACCGGTAGTTACTACATAGTTTTGAGAAGTTTGGCCCGGAATCGGAGTATAATTATTATTGCAATTAACCCATGTATAAGTTGCCGCGTTCGTGTTAGAATGTAACACTGTGGTAAAAAGAGTTACACTTGTATCAACCGATGTAACAACAAGGTTTAATGTAACTATTGAATCGCAGCCGTTTACAGAGATAAGCGAATCTACATAAACGCCTGAAGCGGTAAGCGTTTGAGAGCCGAAGGTGTAACTATCTCCTGAACATATTCCTGCATTGATAGTTGAACCTCCGCCCGGAACTCCATCTACAAAGTTGGATGCTGTGCCCGTCATTGAAAAATTATTTAATGCTCCATCAATATTTCCCGAGGCATCTGTAAGTGTTGTGATTGCAGTATTATTTCCGCCTGCAATACCCTGGTTAAATTTGTAATACAACTGTAAGGAAACATCGCTGGTATCAATGCATCCACTCTTAACATAGTTAACTTCTGCTTCTGAAAGTGCTTTATTCCAAAGACTCACTTCGTCCATTTTGCCGATTAAATTAAAAATAAAGGTCTGAAAAGGTAAACCTCCAATATAAAAATCATCTCCGGTAGTTGAAATATATCCTGTGGCAGGAAGCGAGTCCAAAGCAATTCCATCATGATAATAACGCAACATGCTTCCATCATAAGTAAAGGCTAAATGTTGCCACGTATTTAATACAATGCCGCCTCCGGGTATATCAAAAGTAGTTCCGGCACTATTGCGAAAACGACATTCAAGTGTGGTTGCAGAATAATGTAATAAGTAAAAATCACCATCTGAGTTATTCCTGAATCCGCATAATCCATCGTAGCTTGTTGTTTGAGGAGTGGGGTTAGATGGATAAACCCAACAGGTAAGTGATATTGCAGTTGATCCTGCCATAAGTGACGAGGCTCCTGTAGTAATAACTAAATCATCAGTGCCATCAAATGCCAATCCATTTTGAGCCTGAACAGATGACCATTGACAGCTTAATAAAATCATTAAGCCTGGGATAAAGGAGTAATTAAATAATTTAGTAAAATTTGTTTTCATATTATTTGTGTGTTTTTATAATTGGCTCAAATGTAAGTTTTAAAAACGTTTTTAATCCCTTACCTTGTAGAAAAACCGCTACAAAACACAAATTTTTTTTTACTCTTATGCCCTTATCCATTATCAATAATTATGAAAAAAGAGTCTTTAGTTATAATGACTATGACATGGTAAGATTCTTTACCTACAATGGTAATGAAAACACCACAAAATGGTTTTCAATTGCTGTTTACAAACCGACAATCAATGAAATTGAAATAGGAAGCAATTTAGTGGCAACAGATGAATAAAATATCAATAAAATAAAAAAGGTTTGCTTGATTCAATTAACGAGTTCCGTATTTTTCTAAAAACTCATTAACTGTGAATGTTACACCTTTTCCTTGCTCTAATTCATAAATAGATTTTTCAAGATTTGCTTTATTAGCCGGGGATGATAAAAGATAATTCGTTTCGTCTCTCGCTTCTGAAATAACAATTTCAATTTCTTTGTTGTTAAAGGCAAGTTTTATCGCTTTCAAAATATCCGTTGAAAGCTCATTGGTTTTTAATTGTAATAACGCTGTCATTTGAATCAGGAAAATTACTTTAAACAAACACCAACACTTGTGATTCAGAAGTTGATTTAGGAATTGGTAATCCTTCTTCTTTTAGTCCTTCAATATGAAATTGAACTGCTTCAAAAATATTTTTCTCAATTTGTTTTTTTGTGTTTCCTGTTGCAATGCATCCCGGTAAATCAGGAGAAAATGCTGAATAGCCGATTTTTGTTTTTTCGTAAATAACCAAATACTTTGTCATTATCTTAAGATGCTTTTTTGAAAACAACTTTTTCTAAGTCTTCAACTCTTCCTCGCAAATCAACTACCTCATCAATCTTTTCAGCTAATTTCATAAATGAAAGACGCATTTCAGACAATTCAATATTTGTACGTTGCTGTTGCAATTCCAAATTTGAAACTCTTTTATTTAAAGTAACAAGTTCTTGCTTGATATCTTTAAATTCTTGTCTCAAACCTTGAACTTCTATTAAGAGTTCAGCCATAATTTCTACTAAACGATCATCAGCCATTTTATTTTCATTTTTACAAATTTACAATTAATTCCCTACAACTCCGGCCCTTATAATATTCAACGCACCACCGGCTTTAAACCATTCAATCTGCTGCTCATTATAAGTGTGGTTAACTTTTATTTCATCAGTTGTTCCGTCAGCATGATGCAACATTAAAGTTAAAGGAATAGCAGGAGTGAAAGATGTTAAACCAATAATATCAATTGTATCATCTTCCTGAATTTTATCATAATCGGTTTTATCAGCAAAAGTTAATCCTAACATGCCTTGTTTCTTCAAATTGGTTTCGTGAATGCGTGCAAATGATTTTACTAACACAGCGCGTACACCAAGAAAGCGCGGTTCCATAGCAGCATGTTCGCGGCTCGAACCTTCACCATAATTTTCATCACCCACTATAATTGATCCAATCCTGTCTGCTTTGTAAGCACGTTGCACAGCAGGCACTGAATCGTATTCACCCGTCAATTGATTTTTTACTGAATCGGTTTTATCATTAAATGCATTCAATGCACCTATTAACATATTATTTGAAATATTATCTAAGTGGCCACGATATTTTAACCATGGACCAGCCATTGAAATGTGATCGGTTGTACATTTTCCTTTTGCTTTGATGAGTAATTTTAACCCTTTCAAATCAACTCCTTCCCATGCAGGAAACGGATCAAGCAATTGCAACCTGTCTGATGTTGGTGAAACCATAACCTGTACATTACTTCCATCTGCAGCAGGTGCCTGGTAGCCTGCATCTTCAACAGCAAAACCTTTTATTGGCAATTCGATTCCCTGTGGCTCTGCTAATTTTATTTTCTCTCCTTTATCATTGGTAAGAAAATCTGTCATCGGGTTAAAAGTCAAATCACCTGCAATTGCAAATGCTGTTACCACTTCGGGCGATGCAACAAAAGCATGCGTATTTGGATTACCATCATTACGTTTTGCAAAATTGCGATTGAAGGAAGTTATGATAGAATTCTTTTTATTCGGATCAGTGGTATGGCGCGCCCATTGACCAATGCAAGGACCACAGGCATTTGCAAGAACAACTCCGCCTACATCTTCAAAAATTTTTAAATAACCATCGCGCTCCACTGTATAACGCACCTGTTCGCTGCCCGGTGTAATTGTAAATTCACTTTTTGTTTTCAAACCTTTGTCAACAGCCTGTTTTGCAATAGATGCAGCGCGGGTAATATCTTCGTAAGATGAGTTAGTGCATGAACCTATTAAACCAACTTCTAATTGAGCAGGCCAATGGTTTTCTTTTACTGCTGCTGCAAATTTAGAAAGCGGCCAGGCCAGATCAGGAGTAAAAGGACCGTTTACATGTGGCTCTAATTCAGAAAGATTAATTTCAATTACCTGGTCAAAATAATGTTCAGGACCATCATACACTTCTTTATCGCCACGTAAATGTTCAGCAACCCCGTCAGCAAAATGAGCCACATCTGCACGGTCAGTTCCCTTCAGGTAATCTGCCATTTTTTTATCATAACTAAAGATGGAAGTGGTTGCTCCAATCTCAGCACCCATGTTACAGATTGTACCTTTACCCGTGCAACTCAATGAATCAGCACCATCACCAAAATATTCAAGTATTGCATCAGTGCCGCCTTTAACGGTTAGTATTCCGGCAACTTTTAAAATCACATCTTTTGACGAAGTCCAGCCACTTAATTTTCCTGTAAGTTTTACACCAATAATTTTCGGAAATTTTAACTCCCACGGTAAACCCGCCATTACATCGCATGAATCGGCACCGCCAACACCGATTGCAATCATCCCAAGGCCACCTGCATTTACAGTGTGTGAGTCTGTTCCAATCATCAATCCACCGGGAAAAGCATATTGCTCTAAAACAACCTGGTGAATAATTCCTGCACCGGGTTTCCAAAAACCGATACCGTATTTATCAGATACAGAAGCAAGAAAATCATACACTTCTTTATTCTTATCATTTGCAGTTGCAAGGTCGGCAGTTGCACCATCTTTGGCTTGTATCAGGTGATCACAATGCACTGTTGAAGGCACCGCAACTTTCGGTCGGCCTGCCTGCATAAATTGCAGTAAAGCCATTTGAGCGGTTGCATCCTGCATAGCCACACGGTCGGGATTAAAATCAACATACGATTTACCACGAGAGAAAGGCCTCACCCCCGATTCCTCTCCCGAAGAGAGGGGAGAAGCAAGGTGCGAGTAAAGAATTTTTTCGGTCAATGTCATCGGGCGACCAACCACTTTACGCGCTGCTGCTATCTTTGCAGGTAACTCAGCATATACACGTTTAATCATTTCAATGTCGAAAGCCATATTTTTATTTATAATTTACGATTTACAATTTACGATTTGAGATTCCTCTTGCCTTCTTGCTCCTTGCCTCTTGCCAATTGCCTTTTTGCTCCTTGCCTCTTGCCAACCTCCTCCCAAATCGGGCGCAATTTATCATTAATTGAGAAAATTAAGAAAGATGGTATGCTATATGTGTTTTACTTTGCATTGCTAAATGATGAAAGTCCCCGGTATTCAAATTTCATTTCAAAGGTGCATGTCTTCGCTGGCATGTATTGCCATTGCTTTTATGATTTTCATCAACAATGCAAAGGCCGGCTCATTAGATAGTCTGAAAACACTTGCAGATAATGAAAGCGATCCTCAAAAGAAAATGGAGTTGTTACATAAGATTTCGCTGACAGCCTCCTATTATGATTTAAAAGCAGCAATGCGTGAAGTAATTATTGAATACAATTATGCACATACAATTAATGATAGAAGCTCAATAATTGCTGCTCTTATTTTGAAAGGAAGGCTTTTTAAAAAGCAGGATTTGTCAGATTCAGCATTTGCAGCTTATGAAACCGCCCTGCACCTGGCAAATGAAATTAATGACAGTAATAAGATTGCGCGCATTTATAACCAGACAGGTGATTTATATAAGGATATGAATGAAACATCAAAAGCTCTTGAATATTATAATAAGAGTTATGCCATTGATGTTGCAACAAAAAATTATCGCGGACAGTTTGAAAACTTAAACAGGCAGGCTATAATTTATTTTGAGCAAAACAGGTTTGACCAGGCTTATGCTACCGATATGGATGTTTTTGAACTTTCAAAAAAAATCGGTGATGAAGGCCTTATTGCAAATTCTCATCTTAACCTTGGCAACTTTTTTTTTATCAGGAGCAATCTAGATTCCGCCCTGAGTCACTATTTGATTACATTAAAGCATTATGAAAAAACAGGCGGGGAAACTTTGGCAAATGTGTATGTTAATATTGGCGATGTGTATGTGGACAAAAAAAATTATAACGAAGCTTTAAAATATTTTAATAAAGCTCTTTTAATAGCTGAGCAATTTGGAGATCATAATTTTTTGGCCCATTTATATACATCTATCGGCAGATGTTATGCCTTAAGCAAGTCATACAGCATCGCTATAAATTTTTTAGAAAAAAGCACTGCTATTGTATCCGGGTCAAAAGATTATCAATTGCTTGCTGAAAACTATGGACTGACTGCGGATTTGTATGCTGAACAAAACGATTATAAAAATGCCTTTCAATACCAGTTAAAAGTGGAGGCTGCAAAAGACTCTCTCCATAATGTTACAAGTGATGATAAAGTTTTTGAACTGCAAACCCGCTTCGAAACATTTAAGCATGAAAAAGAGAATGATATGCTCAAAATTGAAAATGACATGGCAAAAAGCAAGGCGGAAAAACAACATTTATTAATTATTACCTTATCGGCTGCTGCAGTTTTTACTGCGTTTATCGGCTTGCTTATTTATCGTCTTTTCAGATTAAGAACTAAGAAATTAAAATCAGAACAAACACTTAACAGCAGGCTTGAATTGCAAAACCTGAATATTGAACGATTGAATAATATGCTTGAAATACGCGCTATACGCGCTCAAATGGATCCGCATTTTATTTTCAATTGCCTCGCTTCTGTGCAGCATTTAATTACAAAAGAAAAAATAGATGATGCTGAAAAATACATCGTAAAATTTTCGCGCCTGCTGAGGATGGTATTGGAAAATGCTGAGAAAAACACCGTAAGCCTTGATAAAGAAATTGAAATGCTCAAACTTTATCTTGATTTGGAAAGCATCAGGATGAATGAAAATTTCAGGTATGAAATTAATGTGGATGATGCCTTGCTTGAAGATAATATTAAGGTGCCCACTTTAGTAATTCAGCCTTTTGCCGAAAATGCAATCTGGCATGGACTTGCAGAGAAAAAGGATAATCGCTTGTTACGTATAAATATTGAGGTAGATAAAAATGTTTTAAGATGTATTATTGAAGACAATGGCGTAGGTCGCAAGCAATCGGGAGAAAAAAACAATAAGAAGGAACACGAGTCAAAAGCGGTTAAAATGATTACAGAACGGTTGAAGATCATCAGGGCGCAATCAAAAGTTGCCGCCACAGGAATTGAAACCATAGATTTATTTGATGAGCACCAACAGCCCGCAGGAACAAAAGTGATTATACAGTTGCCTGTAACTTTAAGGGCATAGGTCTTTTTAAAATTCTCCCTTCCTGGTTTTATTCATTCGCTCGCGCTCTTCAGCAGTTTGAAATTTATAAAGAAACTCATTGGTGCTTTCCAACCATTCAAAAATTTCTTCAACAGTGCGTTGCTGATGTTCTTTTATTTGTTCATCGGTAACGTGGTAATAGAAACCGCGCTGAGGGTGTTGTTTTTTATTTTGCATTTTTTATTTTGGATAGAAAGTAAATGTCTTGTTGGTCTTGTATGCGATTAGAATATTCTTTTAATTTTATCAAGTGGTCAATGCTGACCAAATAAATTTCTGAACCGCCATTATTTCTGATTGCTTTTTGGCCCCACATTTCATCAAATGCAATCGGGAAATCAATCAGCACATCAAGCACCAAAAAATTCTTGTCATAATTATAAAACGATAATGCAATCAGATTTTTTGATTGAATAAGTTCTTTACGTTTTTCATCATCTGCTACATCTCCAAACTTTACAGGAATGGTTAGTTTGTAATTTAATTTTGATGCGCATGTCTCAAACTTTTTTAAATTTTCGGAATGTAAATCAAGGATAATATCTACATCTGCGGTCATACGCGGCACTCCGTGAAGGTTTAGAGCCAAACCTCCGCATATTAAATAACGGACATCATGTTGATGCAAGCATTGAAAAAGTTCAGCGTAATTCATTCCTCAAAAATAGTTTAAAGTTTTATTTCTGCACTTTCACCTTCACTCAACTTTTTTCTTCCATAAAGAATATTCATTATCACTCCGCCTATCACAAGCAGAATTCCAACAATTGCAACTGCACCATAAGTTTCATTAAAAATAAAATAACCTGCAACAAGCGCGTAAATAACACCCGTGTAAACCAGAATTGAGACTTCGGCAATATTAGCAAGCTGCAAACTTTTAGTCATTTGCACTTGCCCGAGTTGTGTAAAAACTCCAACCAAAATAAGAAACAGCCAGTCCCAACCCTGCGGCATTTTAAAATTGAATAGTGTAAAAACAAAACCTGTTATGGTACCGATGAGCATAAAATGCAACACAACAACAATGGGATGTTCTTTGCCTTTAATGGTGCGAATCATATTATATGCAAGCGCTGAAAAAATAGCAGAACCAATACCAATCATTAGATAATAAACTGAAACGCGCTCATCAAACCCTTTAATTAAAATAACCCCTGCAAACGAAATCAAAAAGAAAAACCATTGTGGCAATTTGACTTTTTCATTCAAAATAAAAATAGCCGCAATCACACTGAATATGGGGGATAGGTACTGTATGGTAACTGCCGAACCCAAAGGCATGTGATGTAATGTGAGGAAATACCAATACAATGCAAGCGTTCCGAATGCGCCACGCAAAAAAAGCAATTTGCGATTGCTGCCGGTCCACGAAATACTATTACGTTGCAAATAGAAAAGGCAGAATGATAAAGCGACAGCGCATCTGAAAAACACAACTTCCATCGCAGGCAAATGATTAACAAGCTTGGCACAAATATTCATTCCTGCAAACCATAAGGTTGATCGCAGCATGTGACTTGCACCTTTGCTGATTAATTTATCGGATTTTGTTGCTTGATTTATCACTTATGTTTGATACAGAATTCATATAGAAAAAACGAAAATGTTTTGGGGGAGCAATTCTCTTTGAAGACAAAGCCAAATTTCAAATTTCAAATTTCAAATTTCAATCCTTAATCCATTTTGTTCTTATCGGCTATCTTAAAAATAATTGATACACCAAACAGCAGAATGACTGAAATCAAAAAAATAGAACCTATTGAAAGCCAGTCATGCGAAGTAAGTGTTCCGCCACTTTTCATCTTAAAAATAAATATTGAAAATACCGAACCGATAATTATCGAAACAGTTAGTATTGAATAGCGTCTTTTATCTGTCATTGTTTTAAAAATTAAATCTCCAAAGCATTAAAGCTGCAAGAATACACATTTGAAAAATCAGTTACCTTAATGTCTTTTACAAACTGATCAGCGGTTAAAAGAAAGGATGAAAGCACATAAGGAGATTTTCATCGGTAGCGTTTAAAGCGTTACGCAAAATGTGTTACGCAAAATGTGTTATTGCTTTTGCTCCAGCCATCGCGCTAAAAAACAATCATACACACAATAGTATTTACCTGTTTCGGTTTCTTTGCTGTAAATCATTTCTTTACTTAACAATGCCTCAATACTTCGTTGCGTACCTGACGTTGACCCTAATCTGTATTTTTGAACTATACTTTTTGCATTAGGTTGATACAGCTTATCTTCTTTGGCTATCACCTTGAGCATGGCCCATTGATTGGAAGTAAGCATGGTACGGTATTGAAAATAGATAGTTTCATTTTGCATCATTAATTGATGTGCCGCTAATTGTACCTGGTCTAATTGAATATTTGTATCTCCGTTAGCAAATATCCTGTTGCAAAGCGCCTGTGTATAAAAGGTGTGTCGTTTCGTAAAAGACAAAATATAATCGAGAGATTGCTCAGTTATTTTCCGTTTATATTTTGCAAACAAGGTTGCAATAAAAGCATAGTATTGTTTCTCATCAATTTCACTCAATTCAACGCTTTGGGTGCTTGCAAAAAACGGTCGTTTGGCATGATGAAACATTTCAGCTAATAAATGAGGACTACTGCCGCTGAAAATAAATTTGACATTGCGCAACTTCTGAACGTAAGTGCGCAATATCGCTTCCATGTTTTTTTCGGGGTACTGTGTTATCTGCTGAAATTCGTCAATGGCTACTACAACAAGTTTGTTCTGTTTTTCTAAAAATGATAATATTCCCTGCAACGTATGTTCATATTGTTTGGGTTGCGCATAGTCTAACATTACCTGCGGCTGTCCTGTAAATTCATCATAACTTATTACCGGACGCAGGTTCATTAAAAACGCCATAGCGTTTTTCCAGAATGGATGCCGTTTGGGCAAAGCAAGCAACATAGCTGAAGCTAATCGGTTTGTGAAGTCACGCAGACTTTCCGTATCGAAAATGTCCACGTAAATGCCTATGCCTTTTTTCTTCTGTTGCAATTGGTGATTGACATGATGAAGCAAGCCCGTTTTTCCCATACGTCTTATTGACAACAGCGTGGTATTTGTTCCGTTAAGAGCATTGCTGATTAATTGTGAGGTCTCTTTCTCCCGGTCGCAAAACAAATCAGGTGTTTGATATCCCGTTATTAAAAACGGGTTGAAGTCGTCTTCTTTTTTCATGCCGCAAACATAACACATTTTGTGTTACGCAAAATGTGTTACGCAAAATGTGTTATGA